>CAZIWQ010000393.1:0-6313 GCA_964542355.1 uncultured Armatimonadia bacterium | reverse complement strand
GTTTCCGTTATCCTGTCCATCCTGTTCTCTGTCGTCGCCGCGCCCCAGAACGCACCGCCGCCCCCGGGTACCCCGGGGGCGGCATATGTGTGTCCGGTTCACCACTAGTGGCTACTGCATGTTGTAGCCGAGGTACTCGCACCAGGTACCGGCCGCGGCGGGGATGTTGCCCTTGATCGTGCTGCCGCTGAGCCACTTGCTGTGGCCATCGCAGAAGGCGACGTTGGCGCCCTCGTTGTGGCGGGCGAGGCCGGTGCCCATCTGGGAGAAGCACTGCGCCTGCGTGTTGTTCGAGGAGATGACGAACGTGTCCGCCATGTCCTGCACCAGCATGCGCTCGGCAGGCTTGTCCATGCTGCCCATGGCACGACCACACACGCCGTCATAGTTGATCCCGTAGGCGTTGCTGATACCGGAGCGGACGGTGGTGGCGGTGCAAATGGTCGCCGGAGCGCTGGGGCACACAAAGATCTGCGTGTTCTTGACATACGGTATCAGGAAGGTGGGCCAGCCGTAGGCGGCGTGGACGCCGTCGGCCGCCGTATGGACATGGCCCCAGGCACACGTCCCGGCGTAGGAGCCGTTCAAGAACGTCTCGTCATAGTCCTGCGCATACATCAGGGCCCCGAGACCGATCTGCTTGAGGTTGGACAGGCAGGAGGTCTGCCTGGCCTTCTCACGCGCCCGGGCGAAAACGGGGAAGAGGATCGCTGCCAGAATCGCGATAATCGCGATCACGACCAAGAGCTCGATGAGTGTGAAACCACGTCGGGGCATAGGCCTATCAGTCCTTTGCTCGTGCCAGTTGTTCGCCTCCCCTGTCCCGGAGCTCAAGCACGCGCGAACAGGAGTGAGGGTGGGATGGTAGTGTACCCGGTCACCTGAAGCACCAAGCATACCCGGTTCTCGGGCGGATAGGCAAGTGGATGATCTGCGTTCTTTTTGTCGTAGCGACTACTCACCCCAGACTTCGGCCTCGATCAGGCTCAGCTTCTGCCCCGGCTGCCGGGCACCGCAGGCGAGGCGGACATAGCGACTTCCTGTCGCATCGGTCAGCGCCACCTCGGCATCCCAGACATCGGCACCGGCCTCAAGGCCCTTGTGCTCCCCGAGTTGTCTCCAGGTCTGGCCATCGGCGCTGCCCTCCACCTTCAGCTCCGGCATGGTATCGCACAGCCACAGGATCAGCCGGTTCACGCGCCACGTCTGTTTGAGGTCGAAGGTCACTGCCACGGGCTCGGGCGTGGCCCAGCTTACCATCCAGCGGTCCGCGGGCTGGGCGAACGGCGCGTAGGGGCGTGCCGCGGCCTTCGGTGCCATCATCGACACACGCCGGTCAGTCAGATGGCCCGTGGCGAACCCGATGGGCGTGTTGGCCCCGGCCATGTCTGCCATGGCATCCGGCGCGACGGAGTAGCTGTAGCTACCGCCGGTGTCCTTGTCCTGATCGAAGTACGGCTTCTCCTCGCGCCAGACGACGTGGTTGTTGGTCAGGCAGAAGCCGGGGTGCTGCGGCTCACGCCAGATCACACTCGGGGGGAACTCGAAGCGCCAGATATCGAGCCCCGTCGGCTGCCCGAGAGAGGTAGCCCAGGCGGTGGCGAACTTCCGCCACTGGCTATCGGCCACTGCCCCCAGGATGAACGGGTTGGTGCCAAACAGGATCGCGCGGCCCTTGCCTCGCGCCTTCGCCGTGATCGCGGCACTGCCGTCCTCGTACGCGCCCAGGACCGCGACACCCGGCCCCGGTACCAGGCAGTAGGTATCACCCGTCAACGGCAGACCAGCCCCAATATCGGGGCTGGTGGGGGTGAGCCACCGGACGCCGGTTGTCGCCTCAACCTTGACGCCGAACAGCTCCTCCCGGCAGGCGGCGGTGTCGTTGCCCAGGATGTCGGTGGTGAACGCCTGCGGGTCGCCGCAGACGAGGGTGCCCCCCTCCTCTACGAAGGCCCGCAGCTTCGCCACGATCTCGGGGCGCTGGTAGCGCGCGCAGGGCAGGTACAGCGTGTCAAAGCGCTGCTTGAGTGATGGCCAGTTGAGCACCTGGGCGCAGTCGATGAACTTGAACCACGAGCGCGCGACCGGGCCCAGCATGGTATAGCATGCCTCGATCTGGTCAGCGAACGGCCGCGTGGCGTCATAGGGGGTGGCCTGGAGGGTGTCATCATTGAACAGCACGGCGGTCCGATCGTACGTGGGGAACCGAAGTGGTGGCATGGTCCGCAGCAGGTCGACGATGTTCATCACGGTATGCCACCGGCGCGGTGAGCCGATTGTGCTGACCCACGTGTCGCCGACCAGCTTGCCGGCATTGGCCGTGTCGGGCATGTACAGATGGAGGCCCGTGGCGCCGTTGCGGAAGGCCTGACTGAGCTCACTCACGGCCTCCTCCGGCGTTGTGTTCATCCCGTAGTTCTCGATATGGACGCACGGCCAGAACTCCTTGCCGGTGAGGTCCGCGACGATCTTGCTCTGGCAGCCGGGCTGGGCCCGCCACTGCTCGGCGCGGCAACTGGTCTGGGCGGTGAAGATGTCGAATAGCTCGGCCTGGCTGCTGTACTCGTAGGAGTGGATCCCGCCACCGGAATCGACCGAGATCAGCGGCATGGACGCGTCGTGCGCCCGCACGAGCTCTCGCAGGCGCCGATGACGCTCGCGCAGCTTCGCATTCACCCACCGCCGGTACGCGATCCACTTGTAGGGGTTGGGATCGCGCTCCACAATGCCGAGCGGGATGCCCCACTTCCCGCCCCCGAAGTCGCGCTTGACCTCCTCGTTAGCCTGCTCGATCTCGGCACGGTACTTGTAGTCATCGGGCCGCGCCATGATGTGCGCGCCCTGTGAGAGGGCGGCATCCTCGACCTCGTCACCCGCGAAGATGCCGAAGACCAGGGGGTGCGGCCCCGCGAAGACGTCCTTGATCTGCCCGAGGTTGTGGTCGACGGCGCGGGGGTCAAGGATCCACGGCACGCCCTCCGGCGCCCGGTGCGATACAGGGACATTGCGCACCTTCCACCGCGCGAAGGGGCTGGCGGCGGTGAGGTCCCGGACGACCCCGTGGCCGATCAGCATGAGCCCGTGGTCGGCGTGCTCGCGGTAGGCCTCGTCCTCGGTATAGCGGACCGCAAACCGCCTGGCGACCTCCTGCAGTGACTTGACGTTGTTCAGGTGCCCCCAGAACATGACGCCCACGCGGCGCAGCCCGGGTGGCTGGTCGCTCAGCAGCGGCGTGAACAGCGGGTCGGGCACGGTCCACGTGCGTGGTCCGCGCTGTGTCGGCTTGGCCGCCACGAGTTGGCTGCGGTATGCCTCGCGGCCATCCAGGCGCACAACGAACCCACATTGCGGCTGCCCCGCAGTTGGCATCGAGTAGGGCAGGGCCAGCGGCACCGCCGGCCCGGGGGGCACCACCATCGATCGGGTGGCCACGGCTTTGCCGTCGACGGTGACCTCGGCCTGCAGCGTCGCCGGTTGCGCGGCCGCGTTCGTGGCACTGAGTGAGAAGACGTTCAGCCCGGTCTCATTGGCGTCCGCACAGACGGCGCCGCGGGCGACGCGCTGGAGTACCAGCGGCCCCGGGCCCGCCGGGAAGAGCATCTCACCACAGTCGCCGGCCGTCGCGAACCCGGCTGGTGCCGGGGACCATGAGCTCAACTCCAGCTTCTCCCCCGCGCGCCGCTCGCGGCAGAGGTTGATCCCCCACACCTCGCCGGGCAGGGGCTTGCCGCCGATGTCGGCAAAGGGGATCCTCACCTCGCACGTCCAGCGGTCGGGGTGAACCTTGCCCCGTGCGGTCGCCGTGGCGCTGTACCCCTGGCGCTTGCCGCTGGGGAGATGCAGCTCGTCCCAGATGACCCCCGCGACGTTGACGGCGAAGTGGTAGCACCAGGTCTTCCCCCGGGGTGGGTCGAGAATGATCTCGACACAGTCGTCGGTGTACACCGGACCGTCCCGGCCCGACGTCTCAGTCACCAGCTTCGCGACGTGCGGCTCGTCACATGCGAAGCCAACGTACAGGCTATCCGGGCCGGCGAGTACGAACGCCTCCGTGGCGGCGGCGACCGGGCTGACACCGTCGGCATTGCCCATTCTCCCGGTGGTGGCGGCGCCCTTCCACGCCCCATCCGACAGGTCGCCCCGCAGGGCGGGGCCGGTCGCGAGACAGGGGACGACCAACCGCTTGGTGTCCGCCGCGTGCAGCGGCGCGGTGCACAGCAACACGAAAAGCGACCATGCGAACGCTCGCAGGGGTTGGGGGCGCATGCGATCCGTCCGATCCGGCCCGCAGAGCCAGTGGGATGGAGAGACCTCGTAGAGATGGTTCCCCGCGATCGCGGCAGTGGCCTTCGCGGCGCCACCCGTGCTTCGCACCTGACGGCCCGCACTCGGGCAGGTCCCTCCGCCCCCAACAGTGAAGTCCTGTCGCCGATGGCGCCGGATGCTGTGAGCGCCTGACCTTCAGACCCGGCCGCACAGGAGAGATGAGCCCATGACGAGACTGGCCGTTGTGGCTTGCCTGGTGACCGCCGCGCTCTGTGTTGCGCACGCGGGAACCTACTATGTCGAGCCCGCCGGAGCGGATACCAACACGGGGACGGCCGCTTCCCCCCTCGCGTCCCCGCAGAGGGGCGTTGACATGGCTCAGCCCGGCGATACGGTCGTGGTCCGTCCCGGCGTCTACCGCGGCCGTGTCGTGTTCCCCCGCAGCGGCGAGCCGGACAAGCCGATTGTGCTCGAGGGGCAGCCCGGCGCGATCCTCGACGGGGGAGAGGTCGTCACCCACTGGGAGCCGGCCCCGGAGATCGCTCCGGGGGTCTACAAGCGCAAGCTGAGCTTCCCCGGCTGGAGTGGGTGGAACGAGACGCCCTTCAACCTCACGTGGAACGACAAGCTCGTGCTCCACATCTCCGCCGAGAACATGAAGAGCGGCCAGGGGCTGACACGACTGAAGGAGCCCCCCAACTCGGACACGTGGCCAGGGGTAGAGGGGCTGTACGGAACACACGACGGCATCACCTACCTGCGCTTTGGCGATGGCCGCGACCCCAACCAGGGAGTCGTCACGGTCGGCCCTCACTGGGAGTACGAAGAGGCCGCGGTAGTGCTCATCAAGGCCAGGCACCACGTCGTCGTGCGTGGTCTCACAATCCGCAACCGGACCGTGGGCGTCCGCCTCAGTGACGGGGCCAGCGACAATGTCATCGCGAGCAACACGATCATCGGCGGGAAGTACGGCGTCTTCGTCGGCTACTATTGCTGGGCGGTACCGAAGAACTCAGGAGCGGAGTTGCTCTGCCACCGCAATCGGGTCCGCAGCAACGAGATCACCCTGGACTTCATCTCGAAGATCACGGTCCC
The DNA here is from genome assembly GCA_964542355.1 of uncultured Armatimonadia bacterium. Taxonomy (GTDB): domain Bacteria; phylum Armatimonadota; class Zipacnadia; order Zipacnadales; family JABUFB01; genus CAZIWQ01. The sequence goes on along the minus strand of CAZIWQ010000393.1, from coordinate 952 downwards.
GCACCCCAAGATGCAGTGGGTCTGGGATCAGTTCAAGGTATTCAGTGATAATGACCGGGAGGGGGTGGCGCTGTTCTCTGCCGGGCACGACAACGAGATCTCCGGCAACCACATCTTCGAGCACTGGGGGGGCATCCAGGACTGGGGGGCCAGTGACAAGTGGGCCGCCAACTACCCCATCGTCCTCAAGAACCGTGAGTTCTGCCAACGGCTGCGGGTGGTTGGCAATGAGGTGCATGACATCCTGGACGACGGGCTCGAGCCCTCCGGCGGCGAGATGGAGGCCGAGTGGCATGACAACCTGGTCCACAACTGCAATGCTAACCTCCGGCTCAAGTTCGCCGAAGGGGGCCCGTGCTACATCTACCGCAACCGGTTCTACAACCCCGCGCCGACTCGCGGGGGGGAGTGCACCGACGTCTTCCATTTCCGCGACAACTCCGACGCGAAGGTCTACGTGTACCACAACAGCTTCGCCTCGTACCGCGGCAATAAGATCGGCGCGAACATCCGCGAGTCGAAGTCGCCGAGCATCTGCGCCAACTCGTGGTATGTCAACAACATCTACTCGAACTACGACTTTGGGACCGCGCCCTACGGGGGATGGCCCTCCGGCCTGCACGCCGACTACAATCTGATCGCGTCAGTCGTGAAGTGCACCCCGAGGGGGGAGCACAGTGTCGTGGTGGCGGAGCGCAGGCTGTGGAACACGGAGCCACCGGGGTGGCAGCTGGAGGCTGCGAGCCCTGCCCGGGAATGCGGCCTTGACCTCTCGCGAGAATGGGTGATGGATGGGGTGAAGCACCCGCCGCTGCCGGGTCTGAAGCCGGGGTACTTCCGGGGGAAGGCGCCCGACCCGGGTGCCGTGCAGTTCGGGGAGGCAGGGGGGTAGTGCCTCGTTAAGCGTCATTCTGATGGTGTGCGGGGTCCTCCCATGAGCCCGACAGGGCTG
>CAZIWQ010000392.1:0-6314 GCA_964542355.1 uncultured Armatimonadia bacterium | reverse complement strand
ACCCTCCGCCCATGCTCCGCCTCGCTCACGCCGTCGTGCCCGGCGGCGCTGTGCGGTCGTCTGAGCACACACTCAGCTCGCCACTCGGCCGTCGGGCATGAAGAGCTGCACCGTGTCCAGGCTCCAGCGCACCACGCCCATGTGATAGCGCTGGTACCAGGGCGACTTGCTGCAGTAGTAGGCGGTCACCAGGTCGCCGTCCGCGAGCTGGACCGTGGAAGGGTAGCCGTGATCGCTCTGAGGCAGGAAGTCCCCGACGACGCGGAAGGGCAGCGACCAGTTGTCGCCACCGTCGCGGCTGATACGGCCCATTACGCCCCGGAACTCGGGGATGCGGCTGCCGTAGGTGACCAGGATGGTGCCGTCGACGAGCTGCAGGAGATGGGCGGGGATCTGTCCGGGCAGCGACAGGCGGGGGCCTTCCACCCAGGTGACCCCTCCGTCGTCGGAGCGGCACAGCCGGATGGCGCCCTGCTCCTGCCAGCCTGCCCAGTTGCCGCCGGAGTCGCTGAGGCCGACGGCCCGGGGCGTTGCCGTCTCCCCTCGGGCGGTGCGCACCGCCGCCAGCCAGTGCCCCTCGGCGGTGACCAGCAGGCTCGTCTCGAGGTGGTTGCCCAAGCCGATGTCAGAGCCATAGCGCCAACTGCGACCACCGTCCGCGCTACGCAGCACGTGCGAGCCGCTGTGGCGGTAGACGCTCACGGCCAGGTGGTCGCCGGCGATCACCACGTCGCCGAAGGGGACGGCGTTGGGGCAGTGCGGAGGCGACTGGACATCCTCGCTGACCTCCCACGTGTGGCCCCCGTCACTGGATCGGCAGGCCCGGGCGGGCAGCACCTCCACGAGCCGGATGCGGCCGTCCTCGCGGGCGAGCCGCCAGCCGCTTGCCAGCACCACCAGCTCGCCCTGCTGGTTCAGCCCGGCCGCGACGTTCATGCGGTTAGTGCTCGGCTCATGGTGGGTCACCTGACTGCGCAGCGCCCAGGTGGAGCCGCCGTCGGAGCTGGCCCACAGCTCCACGTCCCCCTCCGCATCGCCATGGTTCGGCTGGTTGAAGATGACCGCGCCGATGTCGCCACCCGGCAACAACGTCAGGTTGGGCCAGGCGCAGTGGTCGGACGCGGTGATGGTGTGGTATGCCCCGTCGGGGATGACCAGGCGGTGCGACATGTCGAGACCTCCATTTTGCGCAGTGGGGGCTGGAAGAGCGGCTTTCCGGCCGCCCTCCGGGCTACAACGACCCGGCCCGTCGGCCCTGTGGCGCCCCTTTCCGGGTCGGTGCCAGACCAGCAGAATCATCCTTAACGGGGCACTAGGGCAGACGCAGCCTGCCTCCCGGGCGTGGCCTCGTCACCCACGGCCGCGGGCCCGGACGCGCAGGTCGCCCGGGTCGCTGCGGTCGCGCTACCGGGAAGCTCTCCTGATTGCCGTACATCCCGAACATCTCATTGAGGAAGTCGTACTTCCCCGCCGCCTCCGTCTGGAGCGTGAGCGGGTCCACGCCGTAGTACGCGAAGCTCTCCGCCCACTCCTCGGAAGCGTTGGTCATCGCGTAGTCGGTGACGAAGTGGGCCGACGAGCTAGAGGAGCTGCCCTGCCAGCCGGACAGGTCCTTGAACCCGCTCTTGAGCGCTTCCGACATGGACCCCGAGTACCAGTAGGCATGCCCTGTCTCGTGGACCGTGGCCAGGTGCCACTTGTTCTGTACATCGCCACTGTCTCGCCCCCAGAGCAGGTCGTACAGCCAGATGTTGCCGGTACCGGGGTTCTGGAGGCCGCTTGCGCTGTACTCCTCCGCGAACGGATGGAGCGCGGCCAGAGAGAAGATCTCCTTGCGGTGGTAGTTGAGCCGGGTGGCCTTGTTGCCGAACATCCCGAGCACCTTGTCGGGGAGCAACTCCAGCGCCTCGCGCAGGTACCCCACCTCCACCGGCATCCACTTGCGCCCATAGTCGGTGACCTTGACCCCGAAGGCGTCCTCGACCTCCTGCATCAGCTTCTCGCGGTTGGCCTCATACTGCGACTCGGTCACAACCGGGGTGTCTTCGAGCGTGTCGCTGCCATCCTCCCCGAGCAGGATGTCATCGCCGGCGTCACCGCGCAGCTTGTCGTTGCCGGGCCCGCCGCAGAGCAGGTCGTTGCCGTCTCCGCCGCGCACCTTGTCGCTGCCCATCTCGCCGTAGAGCATGTCATCGCCATCCTCGCCCCAGAGCTCATCATCCCCCGTGCCCCCGTCAATCAGGTCGTTGCCGACTCCCCCGCGGATCACGTCATCGTACTCGTTGCCGTAGATGACGTCATTGCCCGGACCGCCCTCGAGATGGTCCTTGCCCGGGTCACCGGTGATCCAGTCGTTCCCGTTCCCCCCCTTGATCGTGTCCTCGCCGCTGCCGCCCAGGATCACATCCTTCTCCTCGCCGCCCTGGATGGTATCATCGCCCCCCTCGCCCTTGATGACGAAGCCGGCGTCGACGGAGATAGTGATGTGGTCGTCGCCAGCTCCGGCCTCGATCACACGGTCGGCGCGGTCTTGCTTCCAGGAGTAGTTGGTGACCTCGCCATTGATCTCGACCTTGACGACGAGAACGGTGCCCGCCGAGTTGGTCAAGAGCTTCTGGACCTCGATCGTGTCCGCCTTGTAGGTACCCTTGACCGGGAAACTCTCCGCCCCCCATGCGCTGAGCAGGGGCAAGAGAATGCCACCCACTGTCCCGCATGCCGTCGTCAGAGCCAGTGCACCTCGTCTTCGGGCTGTCATTCGCCCTTCCTCCTCTACGCGCGATCTCCGTTCGCGGTCTCGCCCCACGAAGCCGTTGCCCACGCCGGACGGCACGGCTGATCGCCCCCGCCAATGGCAAGCTCTCGCTCTCTCCTTCGCTACGAGGGATTCGAGTCCTGCCGGCGGGGATGGGGGGCACCGGGGCCCGACAGCTCGGCGCGGGCGATGACCTCCTCCTGCATGCGGGCCGGCAGCTCCACAAAGCGCGCCACAAAGCCACTCACGCGCACGAGCAGACCGGCATGCGAGTGGGGGTCTTCCCGGGCCTGCCGCAGCAGCGCTTTGTCCACCACGTTGACCTGCACCTGCAGCCCTCCGCGCTCGAAGTACGCCACCAAAAGCTGCTCCACGGCCTCACGTCCCGCGGGGTTCCCGACTGAGCCGGCGTCGAAGCGCAGGTTCAGCGTCAGGGCCCCGGCGCAGCGCCAGTGGTCGAACGCGGTTGCGTCGAGGATGATCGAGGTGGGGGAGTCGGCCGGGGCCTCGAGGCGTGGCCCGATGCTGGAGACCAGCGCCTCGCCCCGCCGCCGGCCATCCGGCAGGGCGCCGACACAGTCGGCCCATTCGTGGTACAGCGTCCAGACCAGCAGGCCGGCGCGGTGCGGGCCACCACGCGGGTTGCGGTACCGCTCCACGGAGCCGAAGTACCCGTGGACGATCTCCCGCGTCAGGGCCGCCCCCTCCTCCGAGCCGTCCCCGTAGGCCGGGCGCATCCGCTGGAGGCGGTGGCGCAGTGCCTCCTGGTGCGTGAAGTCCTCGTCAAGCTGCCCGACCAACTCCGGCAGACTCATCTCGCCCTGCTCGAACACCATGCGCCGCACGTTCAGCAGCGAGTCGACCACGTGAGCAATGCCGATGCCCTGGTCCTCGGTGAAGTTGTAGCGGGCCCCGCCACCGGTGATGTCGCGTCCCCGCGCGATGCAGTCGCCGACAAGGGCAGAGAGGAACGGATAGGGGAGGTACTCGCCGGCGACGCGGTCGCACAGGTTCTCCGAGGCGGCCATCAGATCGAGACCATGATCCACCTGGGCCTGGTAGGCACGCACGAGGTCCTCGAACGTACCCATCTCGGCGGGCGTGCCGGTGCGCGGGCCGACCTGCTCTCCCGTGCGCGGGTCGCGGCCATCGTGCAGCGCCAACTCCAGGGCCTTCGGGAGGTTGAAGAAGTTGCCGACCCACGGGTTGCAGCAGCCCTGGATCCCCAACTCGACGCACCCGCCGGGGACGACGTCGGCGGCATCCGCCGCCGCTACGCCGGCGCTCGCCATCGCCTGCCGTGCCGCCGGGTCGCCGTAGAACGCCGGTTGCCCGCCGCCCGTTGTCGCGAGCGCCACGGCCGCTCGCATGAACTGCGGGTCGATCGCGGGGTGCCAGCGCACCGACAGGCTGGGAGCGGGGGTGCGCAGCTCCGCCATCAACTCAAGACAGGCATCCGAGAGATCATTGACGCAGTCGGCACCCGCGGCATCGCTCCCGCCGATGGTGAGGTTGAGCACCTGCAACCCCGTGAACTCATTGAGCTTCACCCACAGGCAGGCGACCAGTTCCAGCAGCTCCTCGCGCGGCCGTCCGGCCGCCAGGTCCTGCGCCCAGAACGGATACAGGTACTGGTCGAAGCGTCCGAGAGCGAACGCCCCCGTGCTCTCGCCAACCTCGCAGCACTGGATCAGATAGCACAGCCACACGAGCTGAACTGCTTCGTGGAGGCTCCCCGGTGGCTCCCGGGCGATGCGCTCGCAGGCGGCGGCGATGGCGAGACACTCGTCCCGGCGTGACACATTGTCTGCCGCCGTGGCCGCGTCGCGGGCCGCGGTGGCATGTCGCGCACAGAACTGGATCGCGGCGCGCAGCGCGAGCGCCATCGCTTCCAGTTCGTCCCGCGCGGCGCCCTCCGCCGCCGCGAGGCGTTCCGTCACGCGCGCCAGCACGCCGCCGAACCCCTCCCGCAGCAGGCCCGGGTAGTCGGGGGTCAGATGTCCGTTCTTGATGCCACTGGTGAACAGCCCGGCCCGCATCGCGCGCCGCTGGGCCTCCGAGCGCAGGGCGTGGATGTCGGGGCACAGGCCGGCACCGGCCGGCGGGGGATCCGGTGGGGAGGAGGCGGGGTGCGTCCCCACGAGCAGCTCCCCGGGTGCCACCAGTGCCGGGACCCGGCGCAGGATGCAGGCGAGCACCTGTGCCTGGCGGAGCGGCGCGGGCTGCCCCTCCGTATCACGGAGGGATTCCGTCGCCCAGACACGGCGCTGCCAGAACTCGCCGGTGCGCTCGCGGGCGCGAGCCAGGAGCGTCTCGATGCGTGGCGTCATGGGTCCCTCGCCTCAGTGGTGGGGGTAGAACTCGGCGGCCGTATCGAACAGGGCCACGATGTTCTCCGGCGGCGTCCCGGCCTGGATGGCATGGCTCGGCCCGAGGATATACCCGCCCTCGCGTCCGAGCACCGCGATCAGGTGCTCGACCTCGCCGACGACGTCGGCGGGCGACCCGAACGGGAGCGTGTGCTGTACGCTCACACCGCCCTCGAAGCACAGCCGGTCGCCGAAGCGATGTTTCAGGTCCTCGGGGTCCATCCCCCGGGCGTCGAACTGCAGGGCCTGGAGCACATCGATTCCCATGTCGAGCAGGCCCGGCACGGCCTCGGCGACCGCGCCGTCGGAATGGTAGATCACGCGGGCGCCGTGCTCGTGGATCAGTCGGTTCAGCCGCTCATGATGGGGCTTGATGTGCTGCTCCCACAGCGGGAGCGACATCAGCAGGCCGTTCTGGCCGCCGATGTCATCCGCGGTGAAGACGAGGTCGATCGCTCCGGGGACGGCTGCCAGCGTGCGCAACATGCGCTCGGCGAGGAAGTCGGTGACGCGGCCGATGAGGGCATCAAACAGCGCGGGGTCGGTGAGCAGATCCATGAAGGTCTGCTCGAACCCGCGCAGGTACCACGAGCACTCGAACGGATTGCCATTGCCCAGCAGCAGGCAATACTCCTCCTCCGCCTGCAGCCGCGCGACCTGCCCGGGCAGGGCCGCGTAGTCGAACCAACTCGTCTCCGGCCACGGGTGAGCGATGATGTCGTCCACCGTCTGTGCCGTCGCCAGTGGGTGGTGGTCGATCTCATGGTAGCAGTCGGCGCCGTAGCTGACAGGGCTGCGATGGACGCCCCAAATGTCGGTGCCTGCCGTCAGCGTCGGGCCGAGGTACGGGGGCGCCACGCCCTGAATGTCAATGAGGGGCGCGAGGTACGTGTCTACGGTGAGGCCACGCTCGCGGCCAAGGTATGCCGCCAGCGCCTCGTGCGCCGGCGGGTTGATCCCCGCGCAGACCATGGCGATCGGGATGCGATCGGTCGGCCGGTGTGCCAGCGCCAGGCGGACGCGCTCGCGGTGACTGAGTGGGTCGGCTGCCATGCGCGGCTCCTTCCGTCTCACGCCGGGATGTGGTACCATCGGGCCCTCCTCACGACGGCTCCCGTCGGCCTCTCTCGTCCGTCAGTCAGGGGCCCGATGATCCGTGCTTTCCTTCCCTGCCGGCGGGAGAGGGACCT
>CAZIWQ010000391.1:0-6321 GCA_964542355.1 uncultured Armatimonadia bacterium | reverse complement strand
ACTCGCAGACGCCGGACAGTGCTGTCGCAGGCTATCGAATCTCGGAGGACACATGATCTCGAACGGCAATGGCGACGACCCGACCGCGCCGCTGACCCCAGGCGCCCGGCGGATCGTGGCACGGGCACAGGAGGCGGTCGCCGAGTTCCGCCACGCCGGACCGGGCGTCAACCACTGGCTGCTGGCCGTGCTGGAGCGGCATGGCCCGATGGCCGCCGACCTGGCGGTCGCGATCGACCCCGCGGCGATCAGCGTGTGGCTGGTGGAGCAGCTCAAGGCCGGCACGACCGGCCCGCCGCTGGAGGAAGCCGGGGTGGTGAGCGCCGCCTGCGAGCATGCCCGGGTGCGCGGCAAGCAGGCCGCGGCGGAGCGTGACGTGGTGGCCGTCATCCTGTCCTTCGCCGGCTACACGCTGCGTGAGGGCGCCATCCCCGCCGGGCCCCCCCCGAGTGATGGGCCGCCGGCGGCCGAGACGCCTGCCTCCGCGGACGCGGTGGCTACCGGCGAGCCGGGGGCCGACACGCCGCCGGAGCCCGCCTACCGGCCGCGGGCGGTCCACCCGACGCCCACCCTCGATCAGTTCGGGCGCGACCTCACACGCGAGGCACAGCAGCGCAAGCTGCTCCCGACCGTCGGCCGCGAGGCCGAGACCGGGCTCGTGATGGAGACGCTGTGCCGGCGCACGAAGCGCAACCCGGTGCTGATTGGCCCCGCCGGCGTCGGCAAGACCGCCATCGTGGAGGGCCTGGCCTGTCGCGTGGTCGCGGGGGACGTCCCCGCGCTGCTGCAGGGCGTCCGCGTGATCTGCCTGCAGCCCTCGACGCTGGCCGCCGGGGCCAGCATGGCGGGCGAGTTCGAGAAGCGGATGCAGAGCCTCGTCGAGGAGGCCCGCCAGGACGGCATCGTCGTGTTCATCGATGAGGTCCACTCGCTGGTCGGTGCCGGCGGGCGTGCCGGCACCTCCGATGCCGCCAGCGTACTCAAGCCCGCCCTCGCGCGGGGTGAGCTGGCCTGCATCGCCGCCACCACCGATGATGAGTACCGGGTCTGGATCGAGCCCGATTCGGCGCTCGAACGCCGCTTCCAGCCCATTCGCGTTCAGGAGCTCACGCGCGAGCAGACCCTCGCGGTGCTCCGCGTGCTACGCGACGATTTCCTGGCAACGCGCCGCGTCATGGTCCCCGATGCGGTGCTCGGCTGGCTGATCGACAGCGCGGAGCGGTATCTGCGCAACCGCTATTTCCCCGACAAGGCCGTCGATCTGTTGGAGCAGGCTGTGGCCTGCGCCGTCAGCGCCGGCCGTGACGCGGTGGATGTGACCACCGCGCGCCTCGTGACCGAGCGGATGGTGGGGGTTCCGGTGGGGGCGGAGGCGGGGCGCGAGGCCCTGCGCGAGCAGCTCACCCGCCGCCGGCTGCTGGCCGCCGAGCACATCGAGGCGCTGCTCGGGCACCTGGCGGTGGCCCTGCGCGGGTTGGACATTCGGCCGACGCGGCCCAATGTGGTGGCGCTGCTGCTCGGTGACGCGGCCACCGAGGGCCCGGCGTTGGCCGAGACGATCGCCGGGTGCCTGTTCGGCTCTCCGGAGCGCACGGTGACGATCGACCTCGGACGCTTCACTCAGGCGGAGGACGTGACGATGCTGGTCGGGGCCCCGCCGGGATATGTGGGCTATACCGACACGCTGCCCATCCACCGCGTGGCGCAGATGCCGTGGTGTGTGGTCACGTTCGAGAACGTGGAGGCCTGCCACCCGCAGGTGCTCGGGGTGGTGGTGCAGGCGCTGTCTGACGGCTTCGTCACCGAGTCGCGGGGCCGGCGCATCTACCTGAGCGATGCCGTGGTGCTGCTCACCGCCCGCACGGCGCTGGCGCACCACCATGCCATCGGGTTTGCGGACGCCGCCCGGCCGGCCGCCACGGCGGCAACCGATCTCCGCCAGGCCGTGGCCGACGTGCTGGGGGAAGCCCTGGTCTCCGAGTGTGACCTCGTCTGCGACGCTCGCGCGGACAACCGCCAGATCGACAAGGAATGGGTGCGCACCCAACTGCTCGACGAGCTGTCGCACCGTTACCGGCGGCAGGGGCTGGAGGTGCGCTGGGATGACAGTGCGGTGGAGTGGATCCTGGGGCAGGCGAAGGCCTGTGACAACCGGCGCGACTGGGAGCGGCTGATCGATGAGCGGGTCGCGCCGCTGCTGATAGGATGCCTGCCGGCGTCGGCGGACGCTGCGGCGAAGTGCGTGCTCGTCCGCGGCGGCGAGAGCGCCGCGGGTGGCGGACTGGCGGCCGTCGACGTCGGGTGACAGGGGGAACCGCCTCGCACCGCCCCGCATCCGCGTAGGCCGACCGTCCCGGTCGGCGGGGGGGGGCGCGCCCCCGTCGGGTGTCGCCGCGCCGACGCCGCAGGACTCCCTCACCCCCCGGGAGAGGGTCGGGGTGAGGGCGCGTGTCGTCATTGTCACCGACGCCCTCACCCGCCCTGCGGGCGACCTCTCCCGGGGGGAGAGGTGGGATCGTCGCGGCACGCCGCGGCAACCCCCCGCCCGCTCACCGGACCGTGAAGGCCACCTCCTGCGTGTAGCCTGAAATGATCTCGGTGACGCGGACGCGGTACGTGCCCGGCGCCTGGTTGAGCGCGAGCGGCAGGGGATGCGTGAAGCTCCCGTTGCAGGCCAGGTTCTTGGTGTAGGCCTCCTGCATCCGGCCCTCCCGGGAGACTTCCAGGCGGACGACGAGCCGGCTGTCCTTCAGGGAAGCCGGCAGCACGCTGCCCGTCAGCTCGAGGAGGTCACCGGGCTTCGCGGTCGCCTGCGACAGCGACACATTCAGGCCCTGGAGCCGCTCCGGCAGGAGCGCCAGGAGCTTCGCCTCGGCCGGCAGGATGCCCGTGCGCACGGTAGCGGTCTCGCCCAGGTACTGCCGCCGGCGCACATCGTAGACGTGACGCGGGGCGTTGAGCAGGACGGTCAGGCTCTCGGCGGGCGGGGTGTTGAGGGCCCGGTCCGGGATCAGACCCAGGAAGACCGCGCGCCCGTTGTCGACGACGTACGACCGGACATCCGTGCGGAGATTGCCCAGCGGGTCCAGCACCGCGACATCCCCGCGCACGCCGCCCTTCTCGATCAGAACCTGGCGCAGCGCGCCCCACTCCTCACGCCGCGTCGGTGATCCCTTCAGGTACAGGCCATAGCCCTTGCCAACCTGCCTGGCGCCTTGCCGGCTGAAGTCGAAGACATCCCCGAGCAGGCTGTGAGTGGGGGCGGCGCCGCCCGTCATGGTCTGGCCGGTGCCACCGCAGGCGGGGCAGGCCTGCCAGACATGCCCCACCTCCACCCGCTTGGCACCCTTGCAGCGTGTGCACGTCTCGAACTGCACCTTGTCGGCCGCCTCCGGCGTGCCGTAGGGACGGAGGTACTCGTCCACCACCGCAGGCGGGAAGTCGGCGATCACCATGCCCCCGGCCTGCGCAAAGGCCCTGATCCTCGCCACGCCCTCGCGGGAGACGGACTGGCAGGCCGGCAGAATCAGCACGCGCTGCTGGTCCCCGTAGGCCAGCTCCCTCTCGATGAACGCGGCGTCCACCGTCTGGTAGTCCAGTCCCGTGCACCGGAGCAGATTCTCGAACCGCTGGCGTGCTGCCTCCCAGCTTATCTCGCCCGGGTTGAGGATGCCGGCATAGTAGGAGGTGTTCGACCACAGGATCAAGATCGGGTCGACGCGCTTGCGGCCGGCGAGGAGCAACTTGCCAACACCGCTCGCTAACTCCCGGCATTCCTCCGCGGCCTGCTGCATGCACAGCATCGGCTCGCTCAGGTCGGCCGTGAAGGCATACGCGACCGGCCACCAGTGGACATGCGTCCCGCCCTGGAACAGATAGCGCCAGGGGACAGTGCGCATCGTCCACTCATCGTTCGTGTTCAGGTAGTAGCCGATCCAGGTCCCGACCAGGTTGCCCTGGCCCTTGCGGAAGGCCTCCAGCGGCGCCTGGGTGTACGAGGTAACGATGCGGGACATGCGGGGCCAGTCATAGTCCATCCCCCCGATGCAGTCGAAGGACATGCGGGCCCCGGGATCGCTCTCCTGGATCTTCGCGTAGAGGGCCTCGTAGACCCCGTTGAAGCGCTCCACCTTGTGCAGCTCCTGCTCCAGCCAGCGCGTCGGCTGGCGACTGGCTTTCGCCTCGACGAACGAGATGAGCTGGATCTGTGCGAAGTCCGTGAAGGTCGTGCCCCAGACCGCATTGAGCTTCGTCACCTCGCCGTACCGCTCCCGGAGGTAGGTGTGGTAGTCATCCAGCGCCGCGGGGTTGTCCCAGGCCCCTTCCTTGCGCTCGATGAAGCACTCCTCGCACGTGCTGTAGGCCATGGCGCCGTAGCGGCGGTACGCCTCGAGGCTCCGCTGGAGCCAGTCCGTCAGCCCCCGGATGGTATCGGGGAGCTTGCGCTCGGGCGTGATGCTGAGGCCGAGGTGGCAGGTATAGGGGTTGGCGAGCAGGTTGTGCTGCGCGAGGCCGTCGGCGGACTCGAAGATCAGCTCGCGCTGCATCCACGTGATCAGATCATAGTAGCCGGTCACGCCATGCTGGCAGCACTGGTGCATGATGGTGCGGTTGGCGCGCGTCTTGATGGCATGGGCCCACATGAAGAACTGGTAGTCGTCCACCGTGGTGGCGGGGAGGCCCACCCATGTCTGTGCCCGGTCCACCACGAAGTCCCCCTCGCGCACCTCCGCCACGATGCGGTAGGCGCGGGATAGCGGCGCGACGATGGGGGGGAAGGAGAACTCGCCGCCCTGGTTGGCGAGCGGGGTGACTGCCACGAGGCGGTCGTAGGTATCCCACAGCGCGACACTCGCCGACAGGTTCGCGGTCAGGGGGGTCGCAAGCTTCACGCTGCCGCGGACCCGGTCTGTGTGCGAGAAGGCCTCCTTCGCCGGCTGTATCGCCGCGAGGTACTTCGTGTCAGTGACGACGAGGGCGGCGGAGGCCCAGTCGAGCACGGCGCCGCGCTGCAGGGCCCACACGTCCACGACGTAGCCGCCCTGGCTCAGGCGGGGGAGAGGCGGGGAGAAGCTGCCCGGACCGGTCCCCGGAGCGAGGGCGTCGGCCGCCACCCCGGCGTGCACCACGCGGCCCTCGCGGTCGCGCACTTCGTACCGCAGAGCCCCATCACGCAGCTCCGGGTTGGACAGGTTGATTGCGAAGGCGACCGGAGCCCCCGGGAGCTGCTGGCGCGTGACGGTGACGAGGGGCCGAGCGGCGGTGACTTGAGCCCCCGTCGTCTTGCCCGTGGCCCGGTAGAGCGCCTTGCCCAGGATCGAGTAGTAGTAGTCATAGTAGAGGTCGTCATCCGGCACGTAGGGGGTCAGGGCAACGGACTCGGCATAGTTGCGCCACGGGTCCACGGCGTGGACGGTTCGCTTGTCCTGAGCGTGCGCCGGCTTGATGGCTCGATCCTGGTAGTCCAGCCACACCACATTGCCGCCGCCCAGCTTGCCGGTGCGGAAGTCCGGTGGCCCGATCCGCCGGGGGAAGAAGTGCTGCGGGGAGGTCTTCTCGTAGTCGGCGTCCAGCGGCAGGAAGTCCAGCGGCACGGCAGCCCGGATGGCCCGCATGAGCTCATTGTCCGGCTCGCTGAGCGCCATCTGCCGGCGCAGGTCAGCGCCGACATCCCACGGCGAGATCCACACGAGGGTCGTGCCACCCTTCACTTTCGCCAGCACCTTGCTCTGGATCTCCGGGGGGATGGCGCTCCAGCGGACCTTGCCGATGAGGATGGCGTCGTAGCGGTAGCCGGGGCTCAGCAGGCGCTGGGCGGTGTCGGTGAGAGCCGTCCCCTCCGGCGGCACCGGCTGGTAGGCCGGCTCGCCGGCCTCGGGGTTCACCCACTTGTCGGTGGCGGCCATCGTGATCAGGCTGATGTCCGCGGGGATGCGTGAGCGCAGCTCCATCGCCTCGTGGGCCGCACCCCACGGCAGGATGATGAGCAGCTTGAGCTTGCCCAGGACGCTCGGCTCGGCCCAGGCGATCCGCGGGCCGAAGAGGCTGCCGGGGTAGTTGTTGAAGCGCTCGTTGCTGTGCCGGTAGTCGGCCGGCAGCTCGCGGGAGTAGTCAGTGACGGTGCCGGCCGCGCCGGCCAGGCTCGGCCACAGCAGCAGCATCGCTAACACGCCGCTGGGGTACCTCAGCATGGTGCTTGTCTCCTCGCTCAGGCGATGCGGTCTTCGCGTAGGTCGAGCGTCCCGCTCGACACGGCTGGCCGCCGACCGCGTAGGTCGAGCGTCCCGACGCCGCTGTTTTTGGGCCGTCTGGCCTGTCTGT
>CAZIWQ010000390.1:0-6339 GCA_964542355.1 uncultured Armatimonadia bacterium | reverse complement strand
TGGGCTCAGGATGACAGGCACCCGGAACGACGCGAAAAACAGCGGCGTCGTCCCGCTCGACACGCCTCCTCGCCGACCGGGACGGTCGGCCTACGCGCCTGCGCCTCGTCGCTCGCCGCAGGCCCTCGTAGTCCGGCCCCTCCGAACGACGCGCGGACGAGGCGCGGCAGCGCTGTTAGCCGGGGTCGGCGGTGGGCTTGCGAGTGGCCAGTTGGTCATTGGGCGCGATGGCGCCCGAGTACAGATTGCCCAGATAGTCGATGCGGTACTGTCCGCGGCTATCGCGCAACAGGGGGATGACCCGGGGGCTGTCGGAGCCGGCGTACTTGACGAAGGCACGTGTCTGCTGCCCGTGCTGTACCTTCGCGATGGGGCGGGCGAGGTCGAGCTCCCAGTGGGCGCGGTCAAAGCGGTAGCAGTCCTCGGCCCGGGTGCCCTTGACGAAGCCACCAAACTGCCACGGCTCGTGCTGCAGGTGCCCCTCGAGCGGGCTGCCCGGGGGGAGCGGTCTGACGGCGAGCACCGAGTTAATCAGTTGGAGACCCTTGTCGCGGTCGCCATCGGTGTAGGTGAAGATGCCCTCGAAGAGCCGGCGGAGCACCCAGGCCGGCTCCTTACTCTCGGCGAGGTTGGCATCGGTCGATATGCTCGGGGGACGCACATCCACGTAGATCGAGGCACAATCGTACACCTCGTAGCGGGCCCCTTCGGCCTTGACCAGTGTGAGTGGGCGGGGCGTGCGGCTGCCGCTGGTCTTGAGCCAGAGCTGCACGTACATGCCGGCCGGCCTGTCCCCATACGGCCGGAGGTTGATCCGCTGGTCGAACTGTAGCGCGTAGTTCTCGGGGTCGATCGTGTAGGCATTCTCCGGCTGGGCACCCACGATGTAGCTGCGGAAGATGTAGGACTTGAGCAGGAGACGGTCGCGCAGCGTCTTGTCTTCGGTCCAGTCCTTGCGCGCCATCATCTCCGTGATCAGGCGCTCTCCGACCACCTCATCACGCATCGAGTAGACAAGCAGGGCGTCAAACCACAGCTTCGCCGCAGTGCGTGGGTCGGTGGCCTTCTGCGCCAGCTCCTGGCGGAACTGGGGCAGGCTCACAGGCAGGTCGGCGTGCACGAGCGTGTAGCATGCAACAACCAAGGCGATACAGCACCGAACCGATCGGATAGCCATGACACCACTCCTGGTGCGTGATTCGCGCAGCCTGCCGTCGCTCGCCAGGCCGGCCGCGTCCGGGAAGCCCGTCTCCCGCCAGAGCGTGCCGTGCCGGCCGCGATCAGGGGCGGTGCGGTCGCGGGGGTCGTCCCGCGAGGGAGCAGACGGGTCTCCGGTGGCTCAGCCAGGGGCCCGGCCGAAACGGCCACCTCCGGCCGCCCCCCGAGGCATAGCGGCCGGCTGAGTGCCCTCCAGAGCCATTCTGGCGTGGCTTCGCGGCCTCGGAACGGCTTCTCGGCCGCTCTGCTAACCTCTCGGCACAAGCGGGGCCGCGGTAAAGACCCTCCGGACGAGACAGGGTGGGCGCGCTAGGGGGTTTGCGCGGACGTTACGCGACCGTTACGCACGGGGGTGTGGGACGTGCGGGCCGGCGGCCCACGGCAGCGGGGTAGGTATCGGGGAGTGGGAGAGCGAAGAGTCCCAGGGGGAAGCTTGCGGGTCGTCCCGGCCGGCCGCCGCGACCCCGCCACTCACTTCCGAGGCAGGACAACCATGAAGCTCTGCACCGCCGAGCAGATGCGGCGTATCGACGAGACGGCCATGGGCAAGGACGGGATTCCGGGGGTCGTGTTGATGGAGAACGCCGGCCGCCAGGTGGTGGCGGCGGTGCGCGAGCTGCTGGCGACGCAGGCCCGTGCCCGGGTCGTCGTCATCTGCGGGAAGGGCAACAACGGTGGCGACGGCCTCGTGGCCGCCCGGCACTTGCTCAACCACGGCACGGACGTGCAGGTGGTGCTGCTGGCGAAGGGGACCGACCTCAGCGGCGACGCCGCAGTGAACTACCGCATCGCGCACACGATGGGCGTGCCGATGGTCGAGAATGCGGACGAGGAGGCCGTGAAGGTGCGCGCCAGCCGCGCCGACGTGATCGTCGATGCGATCCTGGGCACCGGCATTCATGGGGAGGTGACGGGGATTGCCCGCGCGGCCATCGCGGCGATCAACGCCGGCCGGGCGCAGGTCGTGGCGGTCGATATCCCCTCGGGCGTCCATGCCGACACCGGCGCGGCTCTGGGCGAGGCGGTGCGGGCCGATGTCACGGTGACGTTCGGGCTGCCCAAGCTGGGCCTGGTGCAGTACCCGGGGGCCGAGTTGTGCGGGGAGCTCCGGGTTGCCGATATCTCGCTGCCGCGCGGCCTGCTCAACAGCGAGCTGCTCCGGGCGGAGTTGGTGACCGCGGAGTTGGCCGCGGAGCTGCTCCCCCGGCGGCCGCCGGCGATGCACAAGGGTGAGGCCGGCCGCGTGCTGGTGGTGGCCGGGTCGGTGGGCATGACCGGGGCCGCCGCCCTCTGCGGGCTCGCCTGCCTGCGGGCCGGGGCGGGGCTGGTGTCGATCGCGTGTCCCGCCAGTCTCAACGACGTGCTCGAGGTCAAGTGCACGGAGGTCATGACCGTGCCGGTGGCTCAGACCGCAGCGCGGAGCATCGCCGCGGCCGCCAGGGCCGACGTGCTGGGGCATGCGGCACGGAGCGATGCCGTCGCCCTCGGGCCCGGCCTGTCCCAGCACCCGGAGACGGCCGGCTTCGTTCAGGAGACGGTCACCGCGATCCCCGTCCCGCTCGTGCTGGATGCGGATGGGCTCAACTGCCTCGGTGGGGATGGGGCGATGTTGCGGCGGCGGCCCGCGCCGACCATCGTGACCCCCCACCCCGGTGAGCTGGCGCGCCTCCTGGGGACCACGGCGGAGCTCATCCAGGAGGACCGGGTGGATGCGGCGCGGCGGGCGGCGGAGCTCACCGGCGCGGTCGTCGTGCTCAAGGGCGCCGCAACCATCACTGCGGCGACGGACGGACGCGTCTTTGTCAACTCGACGGGCAACCCCGGGATGGCCAGCGGCGGGATGGGCGACGTGCTGACGGGCGTGATTGCGGCGCTCGTGGCGGGCGGCGCGCCGCCCGCGGCGGCCGCCGTCGCCGGTGTCTTCTACCACGGTCTGGCGGCCGACCGCGCCGCCGAGCGAGGCGCCCGCGGTCTCATCGCCGGTGATGTCGTCGAGGCGCTGGCGCAGGTGCTGGGCAACTGAAAGTACGCTCGGGTACAACGCCGCAAGTGCGGACGCCGGCCGCCACTGCGGGCGCTGAGCCATCGAGCGCAGGAGGGATCTCATGTTCACGCACTCACGTCTGGCTGTGATCGTCCTGGTGTCGAGCTCGCTCACGACCAGTGCCTCCGCCGGGCTGTGGCCGCGCGGTGTGCGAGCCTATCCCGGGACCACCCCCACGGTGGATGGCGTGCTCGCGGCCGGGGAGTATTCCGATGCGACGCGCTTCATCGGTGTCAAGCACTGGGCACACACCTTCTCACCGACCACCGACAGCCGCGACCTGTCGCTGATCGGCTATGTCAAGCACGATGCCGAGCGCCTGTACTTCGCGTTCGACATCACCGATGACGTCCTGTATGGGATCGACACCCCCCGGTGGGTGCCCGACAAGTTCCCGCGGGTGCACGAGCTCACGCGCGAGGGCTTCCCGTGGTTTGGTGACGAGATGGAGCTCTTGATCGCCGCGGACAACTCGGCCCCGCGCGGCAAGCACGCCGATGGTGACGGTCGGTCGTGG
Source organism: uncultured Armatimonadia bacterium (assembly GCA_964542355.1). Classification (GTDB taxonomy): domain Bacteria; phylum Armatimonadota; class Zipacnadia; order Zipacnadales; family JABUFB01; genus CAZIWQ01. Next base: position 2,560 of record CAZIWQ010000390.1, on the reverse strand, counting down.
CAGATGGTGTGCAACCTGACCAAGTCGCGTCTGGGCGGCGTCGGTGTCGGGGGGTTGCTGGAGGGCGAGCCGCGGTCCAAGCTCGCCGCCTGGAACAACTATCAGCGCTGGATCCAGACCGGGGCTCAGCAGGCGGTGGCGAAGCCGAAGCCCGGCGGCAAGGGCTATGTCATCGAGTGGGCGGTCAAGTTCGACCCCTGCCTCGAGGTGGCGCCGGGGCGGTACTACTCACCGGCGCTGGGTGATGTGAAGATGGGTCTGAATATCGCACTGGGGGACATTGACACACCGGAGGCGGGGACGGGCAACTTCGCCAACTTCCATCACGAGGACTGGTTCGCCGGGCGCGCCAACACGCGCACGCTGCGGCGGGAATGGGGCACCCTGTGGATGATGGCCCGGCCGCGTCCCCCCGCGCCGGTGCAGCCGTGAGGGCCCGGAGCGCGCTCGCCGCCATCCCCGTGCGGCGACAAACCCCGTGGCAACCGACCGGTGGACGGCTATAATGGGAGATGACCACGCTGCGGGGCCCGGAGACGGGGCCGCACATCAAGGCTCAAGCATGGGATCAGTGACCCCCTACCGACCACGACCGCGGCGCGATCCCCGAGTGCGGCAGCTCCTGTGGCAGGGCGTCGCCAGTGGCCTGGTGGGAGGACTGCTCGCCGGGGTGCCGCTGTGGCTGTTCCTGCTGCTGGGGGGCGCTCCTCTCGCCCAGGATCGCACGCATGCGGTGCTGACGCTGGCAGCCGGGGGCGCCTTCGGGGCATGCGCCGTCTGCGCGTGGGTGTGGGGGCGGTGGGGGCTGCCGCTCGTGGCCGGCGATGCACTCGAAGCGGCGGGGGGGCGGATCGCGGGGGTCGTTGCGCGACTGGCGCCGGCCGAGGACCCGGGGGACAATGCGTCGGCGCAGAGCACGGGGGTGGCTGTTGTGCGGGGGGCGCTGGCTGCGCCGGCCGGCATTCCCGTGATGCTGATGCTGTTGATCGGCGGCCGAGTTCGCCGGCTCGCCCCGATCCCGCTCGGGTTCATGCTGGTGTTGGGGACCGTGTTCTGGCTGCTGGTGCTGACGGCCGGGTGGCAGTGGGCAGTGCTTGCCGCCCCCGCGGCCGCGCCGACAGCGCCCACCCCGACGCCGGCGGAGCGGGCCCGCATGGCCCGCCGGAGCGCCGAGCTCGACAGTAGCCTGCAGTTGGCCGTTGCGAAGGCAAAGCGTGCCAAGAACGCGGGCGATCTGCCCACTGCCACCGGCATTCTGGAGCAGGCCCTGCGCGATGCACGGGCCCAGGGACGCAGTGTCTCGCATCTGCAGCTCCACTGGTTCCTTGGCTGGCTCTACGCCGACCAGGGGAACCTCGACGGCGCCATGGTGATGTTCCAGACCGTCCTGGGGCTGGCGGAGCCCGGTTCACGGCCGTACCTCGAGGCGGAGGCCGCATTGCAGCGACTGGCGAAGCGCAGTGCCATGCGGACAACCGGCCCCGAGCCATCGAGTCGCATCCTGGCCGAAGACGCCGCGCGGAACATCGCCCCGGCGCGCTGATGCATGGCGCCGGGCCACCGTCGCGGTCCCGTCGTCTGACAACACGGAGGTAGACATGGCCGCCAAACTCGTTGAGTGTGAGCATTGTGGGGGCAAGAAGAACTGCACCATCAGCGGAGGGCGAAGCTGCCGGATCTGCATGGAAGCCGCTGGTCTCGGCCGCAAGGGGTGGGCGACAGTGCGCTGCTCGTACTGTGGCGGCAAGGGCAAGGTGTGGATGAAGGAGGAGGAGGAGGGGGCCGCGGCCGGTGAGGCGGAGGGGGCGCCGGACGCTGCGGGGGAGGCTGAGGCCCCGGCTGCCGCGGAGTAGGTCGGCACTCGCGACCGACCGGCGCGCGGACACCCCGCGGCCGAAAGCACGTTTGTCGGGGGCCGACGCTGCTCGCTCGCGGGCGCAACGGCGGGGCGACTGACGTGTCCAAAGCATTGACGTGACCTATGGAGCATGCTATAGTCTCACGTTGAGGCGGCGCCTCTCGGGCGCTGCCTGCATCCGGTGTTCCAGCCGTACCGCCGACCGATACCGGCCATGGGAAGGAGGTACCTCCGGGCCTGGTTGGGGGAGTGCGCGACTGGAGCGGTGTGAGCGACGGACTCGTGGTCGCCGAGTGGGAGGAAACATTGGCAACTCCTCTCGCGTGTCCACCTTCGCACTCAGGCTTGCATCCGACCCCCCACGATTTCACCGTGAAGGCAGTGGGAGGTCCCCGGACTACCTTGAGGAGGGTACTAGACAACCATGAAGACACTCGCGTTGTGTGTTGTGGTCTCCATCATGGCGGTTGCGCCGTGCTTCGCACAGGCCAACCCCACGGAGACCGTGCCGTTCGATCACTGGGCGTACGATGCGGTGCAGACGCTGGTTGACGAGGGCATTATCATCGGCTACCCCGATGGAACGTTCCGCGGCGACCGGGTCATGACCCGCTACGAGTTCGCGATGGCGATTTCCCGCCTGCTCGACGTCATTCCGGAAGGCAAGCAGGGCCCCAAGGGCGAAGCCGGCCCGAAGGGTGA
>CAZIWQ010000389.1:5973-6386 GCA_964542355.1 uncultured Armatimonadia bacterium | reverse complement strand
CCGGTCTCGCCGGCAACCAGACGCTCGATGTCGGCGATGGTCCGGTGGCCGTCGGCCCAGAACTCGGCGGAGCTCGCCACCTGGCCGGTCACGCCCGCCTGCTGGCATGTCTCACGCCACCCATCGCGTTCCTCCAGCGGAATGCGGCTACGCTGCGCGGGGCCGACGACCAGCCGCTGCGGCACGAGCCGCGAGACAAGCTGCTGGTAGCGGCCACGTGGCGCGGCCGGCTTGCGAGCCGGCAGGCCCGCAAGCCTCGCGCTCTGCCGGAAGACAGCCTCCGCGCACTCCGCCAGGTTCTCCTCTTGCGCTGCCAGTTGCCGGGGAAGCGCCCCATCCTCATCCTTCGCCAGACGCCGGACCGACTGCAGGGCTACCCCGTAGCGCGCCCGCTGGTAGCTGAGGCGCTGCCA
>CAZIWQ010000389.1:3207-5963 GCA_964542355.1 uncultured Armatimonadia bacterium | reverse complement strand
GCTCATCCGCCAGGCATGACGCAAAGAAGGCATCCGCTTCGTCAGCGATGGCGCGTCGCGCCTCGCGGGAGACCTGCTGGGCCAGCCAGCAGGCTGTCTGCTCCCCCGCGTTGGCGATGAAGTAGGCGTATGTCGCCGCGACCTTGCCGATCCAGGCCAGCTTCTGCGGGTCCAGCTTGTCCGGCGTGTCCGTGGAACAGTGGTAGTGAGTGTACGGGCACTCGATCAGGGCCGGGCAGGGCACGCCGATGGTGGGATCGGCGATGATGTTGTCGGCCGCGCCGAAGGAGCGCTGACGCCAGTTGACCAGCAGCGGGTCCTCCGCGCCGAGGTGCTCCATGACCGCGGCCAGTAGGGCATCGGTATAGGAGGTGCTCGCGTGCGGATTGCGCCAGATGTCGAGCGGGGCCTGGTTGAGCGCCTCGCGGCCACCGACACAGTCGAGGGTCAGTCCGGCCACGGTACTCGGCCCGATGATGTCCGGGCGTGTCTCCACGACCGCCATGGTGCCCATGCACTCATAGGTGAACACCATGCGGATGCCACGCCGGGGGCGCTCCAGCTTGCCCGCCGCGATCAGCTCACTCAGTGCCCTGAGGATCTCAATGGCGAGGCCGGCGCCGCTGGCGTCGTCGATGGCGCCAACCTCGTGCAGATGCCCGTTGAGGACAACATACTCGTCGGTCCGGCCGGGGATCCACCCCGTGACCACCTCCAGCGTCCCATCGTAGAGCCCGGCGTCCACCTCCGCATGGATGGAGACGACACCCTCACGCTGGATGACCTCACGCAGCCAGTGTCCCTGTCGGGGGGAGAGCGCGAACCCCCAGCACTCCGTGTCGCCCTGGCGCATTCCCCAGCCACCATGCTGGTGGTCTGACATGAATCGCGCCCACGTGCGCCCGTCCGGCAACTGCAGTGGCGGACGCATGCGGTACTGTGGCATCTCGTCGGAGATGACGCCCAGCGCGCCCTGCCTGACTGCCTCGACTTTCACGGCCTGTGCCGACTGGCGCGTGAGGATCACCTTGCCGCCGACCTCGACCCCCTGGTAATCCTCCGGGCGAGAGCCGCCGTCCATCATGACCACTTCCGCCGTGACGCCACCCGGCGGCGTGGCCTTGCTGTGCACCACGAGACTGCACGGCTCCTCGGTGTAGCGACACAGCGTGACCGGGTCGCGCTGGTCGCTGCCCAGGATGGTGAGCGTAGCCTCCCTGGCGTCCCAGGCCCGGGGCATGATCCAGTCGCCGTACATGGTCTTCCTGTCGGCCGGCACCGCGAACAGCTCCGCGTCCAGGCCGTAGCTTCTCATCTTCTCATAGCAGTAGCGGCTGGCCTCGCGGTACTTGTCGAAGGACGACCACCGGTCGAAGTCATGGATGTGAGCGATCAGGTCGAGCGCGTTGCCACCGGAGAGCGACGGGGCGATGGTCTTGAGGATGGGCGTGAACACGTGGCTTCCCTCGCTTTGGTCGGATGAGACAGCCTGTCGCGGCCGGGACTGGTCACCCGTATCCGGCGTCTACCCGACGCCACCCACCCCGGGGACCCCACCAGCGCCTGCCTGCTGCTCCGGGGTGAGTTTCGCCAGGCTGTGTGCGAGGGCCTGCTGTTCGTGCTCCGCGGGCAGCTCGGACCCTCCGGAGCTCCGTGGGTGCCGACGAGATCGCAGCCGCGAGTGTCTCGCGACCGCAGAGGAGAAGACGCTTGCGGCGCCGGGCGACCTGCTTGGCCATGAGGTCCGGGTAGGAGTCGCAGGCGTGGTCGGAGAAGAAGAGGAAGATCCATCGGCGGCGGCTTCCGTGCCGGGCAGCATGCTGGCGGCACGGGAGCGTGCGGAGCAGAGCGTGGGCCAGGGCCAGTCGTCACTAGTCGAGCACGATGTTCGCGGCATACACTGGGAGGGAGATGAACGCGCCCATGCGCAGGTCAGGCTTTCCGGAACCACCCGCAGAGTCCCGCTCCTCCTGGCTGTCGACCGTTGGCCTACTACTGGCCGTGGTCCTCGGGGGAGTCTACCTCGTGCTGATGTTCCCTGTGGAGAATGCCAGCAAGGACGCCCAGAAGCATCTGACCAATGCCACGCAGCACTCCGACCGGATCGCGCCGGCCTACTCGTACCGCCAGTGCCTCACGTACGGGGCAAGCTACCCCACGCTCTCACGCTTCTACCCCACCAAACGGCGTGACATGCTCAAGGCTGTGGCAAAGGCCCGGCTGGGTCTGGCCCAGGAGTATGCCGGCAGGGGGCTCGCGCTGGCCTCCGCGGCCATGGCCGAGGACTACCTCGCGATGAAGGGCTTCGCCAAGGATGCCGACAAGGCCCGCGGGTATGTCGAGTGGGCTACGGGCCAGGGGTTCTCCGACAAGGATATCGCGATCGCGCGGCAGTTGCGCGGCCGGACGACCAAGGTTGAGTGCAAGAAGACGGGGGAGGACCGCAACGGCGTGGATTGGTCGGTCGAGGCGGAGGCGAGCCTCCGCAACGGCAGCAAGACCCCACTATCCGATGTGGTGGTCTGCTGGTTCGTCAGCCGCCACGGCTATACGGAGCGCGCGGTGCAATCGAGCCTGGGTCCGGGCGCCGCGGCGGCCCTGTCGCTGTCGTACAGCGTGCGGGCCAGGGCCGAGGACCGGGTCAGGAGTGGGGATGTCGAGCTCATCCCGGTGAGCTTTCGCGCGGGGTAGCCACGAGGGGTTGGCGGCGGCCCGCCTTCGCGGCCCCCGCCCGTCTCACCCGAACATGGGAGGGG
>CAZIWQ010000389.1:0-3197 GCA_964542355.1 uncultured Armatimonadia bacterium | reverse complement strand
CTGTGCAACGCTCCGTAGTCACCAGCGTCGGCTGTGCGGTGGCAGGCGCGACCGTGGCGCTGGCCGTGATCTTGTTCGTGGTCGCCGCCTGTCTGGGCGATGTGCCCGCGCGCGGCCGGTTGTTTGCCGCCGCGGGGGTCCTGACGGGGGTGGGAGGCGGAGTGGTCGTCGGGTTGTGGGTCTACAGCCATGCCCAGGTCCAGGCAGCGCAGCGTGAGCTGATCCTGCGAGCTGAGCGACTGCGGATGGAGCGCGCCCGTGCCCGCCGGGAGGAGCCTCGCCCGCGCCCCGCGGCCGCGCCTGTGCCCGTGACCGCCAAGGCTGTGGCCGCCGCCGTAACGGAAGTCCTCGCCACACCGCCCCGCGCCACGAGGGCCACGGAGGGTGCCGGGCTCTGCCCGGTCTGCCAGACGAAGGTGCTGGCCGGCGAGGAGCTCATCCGCTGCCCCCGCTGCAACGCGCCCTACCACAGCGACTGCTGGCAGTACAACGGGGGGTGCGGCGTGTACGCCTGCCCGGTGCGCGTCGTTAGCTGAGACCACAGGAGGCCCGTCATGAGACACCGGAGCATCGCCCTGCTGGTGTTGCTGCTCTGCCTGTCTGCCGCCCAGGCCGCCGACGTGTGCCTGGTCCGCGAGGGCAAGCCCCTCGCCCGCATCGTGTATGCGACAGACGCCTCGAGCCAACTCAAGAGCGTAGCCAAGAAGCTCGCGGCGTATGTGAAGGAAGCCACGGGCGCCGAACTGCCCGTCGCCGACGAGAGCGCCGTGCCGGTCGACGCTGCGGGGCCCCTCGTCCTCCTCGGCCAGACCACGCGGCGGCACGTGGCCTTTGCGCAGGGGTTCGACGATGACGGCTTCATCATCGAGGCCCGGGCGGATGCCGTCAGCATCTGCGGACCGACGGACTGGGGTACCGAGTTTGGCGTCTATGACTTCCTGGAGCGGTACGTCGGGGTGCGCTGGCTACTGCCGGGCGAGAGCGGCACGGACGTGCCGGCCCAGCCGACGATCGTACTTCCGGAGGGCCGCGTCGAGGATCAGCCGGTGTTCTTCTCGCGACTGTTCAGCGGGCTGCGCGGCGGCCAACAGGCCGAGTGGGCCCGCTGTAACCGCATGCACGGGCGGGTGAGCTTCCACCACAGCCTGGGCGCGAGCGTCTTCCCGCCGGCGAAGTTCACGGCGACCCACCCCGAGTTCTTCCCGATGTGGGACGGCAAGACGCGCCACCTACCCGCGGACGGTCATCCCGACGGATGGCAGCCGTGCTTCTCCGCCCCCGGGAGTGTGGAGGCGGCCGTCGCAGTCATCTGCGAGTACTTCAGGGCCAACCCGCAGGAGCCGTCGTTCTCGCTGGGAGTCAATGACAGCAGCGGCCACTGCAAGTGCCCCGCCTGCCTGGCTCGCATTCCCGACAAGCCCAACTTCCTGGGGCTGCGTGACTACTCCGATCTGTACTATGACTGGTGCAACCAGGTGATCGCAGGGGTGCTCAAGCAGTACCCCGATAAGTGGTTTGGGTGCCTGGCCTACAGCGAGGTCGCCGCCCCGCCCCGGAAGGTCAAGGTCCATCCGCGACTGATCCCCTACATGACCTATGACCGCATGAAGTGGGTCGACCCCGAGGTCGCGACGGCCGGGCATGAGGCGACGGAGGCCTGGCATGCCGCCAGCCCGACGCTGGGCTGGTATGACTACATCTACGGCAGCCCCTACTGCCTGCCCCGCGTCTGGTTCCACCATGCCGCCGGCTACCTGCGGTATGCGCAGCAGCAGGGCGTGAAGGCGCACTATGCCGAGATCTATCCCAACTGGGGTGAAGGGCCCAAGCCCTACCTCCACATGAAGCTGTGGTGGAACCCGCACCAGGACGTGGACACGCTGCTCAATGAGTGGTATGTGCGCTGCGTCGGAGCGAAGGCCGCCCCCGACCTTGCGGCGTACTACGCAATCTGGGAGCGCTTCTGGACCAAGGATGTGCTGACCTCCCGCTGGTTCAGCAAGAGCGGGCAGTACCTGAACTTCGGCAGCCCGGCGTACCTTGCGGACGTGAAGCACGAGGACATCAGCGCGAGCCGGCGACTGCTGGACTCGTGCCTCGCCAAGTGCGAGACGCCTCGCCAGCGCGCCCGCGCGGCGCTGCTGGAGCAGGCCTTCCAGTACTACGAGGCCTCGGCGCTGGCATACCTGGCCAACTCCGCGACACCGCCGACGCTGACGACGGAGGCCGATGCGCTTGCCGCCCTCGATACCGCCGGTGTTGCGCTGGAGATGGCCCGCAAGCGCCAGCACCTGGCGCTCGATGTCTTCCCGAAGGACCCGGTGCTGGTGCATCCGCTTCAGTTGGAGCCGCCCGGCACGCTCACCGGCGGCGCCGGGCTGTGGGCAGTCATGGACTTCGTGATGCAGGGCGACAACCCGGTGCGCCGCAAGGTGCAGCAGCTCGCCCAGTCGTCGTTCCCGCTCGCCGCCCAGCAGGCCGGGTTCATGCTGGCCGTCGCCGAGGGCAAGACGCAGCTACTGACCACCAACGCCTCCTTCGAGGAGGGCACCAAGCCGTGGAGCTTCTGGGTCTCTGCCGAAGCGACCGGGGGGCCGGCGGTAGGCAAGATGGTGCTCAGTCAAGAGCGGGCCAGCAGTGGCAAGACCAGCGTGCTGTGTGACCACATGCTCCGCGGCGGCCCGGTCTACACCGTTCCGTTCCCCGGGCCCGGCAAGTACGTCGCGCTGGCGCGGGTCTTCGTCCCCGGGGGGCAGGAAGCCGCCCGAGGCACCGTCGAGCTGACGATCATCCCGCGCGACTCGGACAACGTCAACATCCTCACCTACGGGACGAAGATCGTGCCACCGGCGGGGCAGTGGAAGCTGATCGTGGTCGGCGCCGACATCCCCGCCGAACTGAACAAGAAGGCCGTCAAGAGCCTATTCCTGATCCCGATCGTGGACAGCTTCCAGGGCGGGAACGTCTACCTCGACGATGTGAGCCTGCACCGGCTGCCGTAATGACGGTGCAGGTCCTTCGCCGTCCCGCTGCGCGGTCCTGGCTCAGGATGACAGTCGCACGGAACGGCGCTAGCAGGCAGCGGCGTCGTGATGGGCAGCCTACCGGTCCTGCGGGGCGAACTCGATGGTGAGGTCGAGCGCGACCGCGCGGATGTGCGGGTCGGCGGGTCGCAGGACAAGCTCCACGGCATCGCG
>CAZIWQ010000388.1:0-6392 GCA_964542355.1 uncultured Armatimonadia bacterium | reverse complement strand
CGGCCGCTACGCCTCGGGGGCCGGCCGGATGTGGCCTTTTCGGCCGGACCCCTAGCCCCCTGATGCAGCCCTCCGAACGGAGATGACCCCCATGGACCAACCCCCGGACACCCACTGGGGTCGGGTGGCGCTGGACGAGGAGAGCCGCCTCCTCGCCCTGCAGACTGCCGATGGTGTGGTATCCCTCGCGGCCGCCTGCTCGCTGGAGGTCAACGGTGAGCGCCTGACGCTGCAGCAGGCGAGCGGGCTTGCCGCCCCCACCCCGGTGGCCGCCGGCGCCCGGGCCGAGCTCGCGCTCCAGTTTGCGGAGGCCGGCATCGCGTGGGCGATCACACTGGAGCTGAGCGCGGACGGGCAGACCGTGCTCATCGCTTCGCGCATCACCAACACGGGGGAGGCCCCGGTCGCGCTGGGACGATGCGCGCTGATCGATGTGCGCCCGGACGCCGGGCACGCGACCCTCGCCGGTGACGACGGGCAGGCGGTGTTCCTCCAGACCTCGGGGACCACGGGTCGCTGCCGGGTGCTGCGCGCCGCGGAGGGTGACGAGATCAAGCTGAGCCGGACGCTCTTGCACCTCGTGAGCCATGCGGCCGGGCGCGCCCTGCACCTGGGCTTCGTCACCTTCGACCGGGTCACCACGTTCCATGAGCTGGGATACGAGGCCGCGAGCGGGCTGACGCGGCTGCAGGCGGTCTGCGACTTCGAGGGCTTCTCGCTGGCGCCGGGGGCCGGCGTCGACTCCGAGACGCTGATGATCGAGGTTCGCACGGACACCCACGCTTCGCTGGAGGCGTGGGCCGACCGCGTCGCGGCCCACTATCGTCCCGCGATCCGGCCCCAGACACCGGTGGGCTGGGTGGGCTGGGCCTGGGTCGACGGGTTCAATGTTGAGCGCTACGAGGATGTGATCATCCGCAACGTGCAGGCGATCCGCCGCCGCCTGGCCGGGTTCGACATCGAGTACGTGTGGGTGAGCATCGGCAACATCAAGGATGGCATGCCGGGCGACTGGCTGTCGTTCGACCTCGACAACTTTCCCCACGGCCACGAGTGGCTGATCTCCCGGCTCGCGGCACTGGACTTCCGGTTAGGGTTCTGGTGCGGGGCCTTCTGGGTCTGTAGCCACCTGAGCGAGCTCGTAGCCAGGATGACGGAGAACATGCTGCGGCGCGATGGCGAGCCGCTGGTCTCGCGTGCCGAGTGGCAGTATGGCGCCGCGGGCCGGATGAAGCGGGCGGACCGGCCGTGCATCTACTCCCTGGACCCCTCCCACCCGCGGACGCAGGAGTTCTTGTCGCACGTCTTCCGGACCTACCGCGACTGGGGAATCCGCTACTACATGATCGACTTCCTCCACGCCATCTCCGGCGCCACCCCGGGCGATACCGACTATGACGACTACTTCGACAAGTCGCTCATCAAGAGCCCCGAGGTGTACCGGACGGGCCTGGCGACAGTGCGGGAGGCCGCCGGACCCGACACCTACCTGCTCTCCAGCTCGGGGCCCACGCTGCAGAATGTCGGCTACATGGACGCCTGCCGCGTGGGGAACGACTACGGCGAGGGGCGCGCGCTCAACCCGGAGTCGTACTTCTACCCCGCGACCTTCGTGATCAACTCAGCGGCGTTCTGGACCTCGCACCAGTACGCTTCCGACAACATGGCGGCCTCGTACTTCACGCACCGCAAGTTATACCTCAACGACTCCGGCAACGTGATGACCGTGGACAAGCCGATCCCGGTGTGTGAGGCCCAGATCGTGGCAACGATCTTCGGGCTCTCGGGGGGCCCGGCGATGCTCGGCGATGACATCGACCGCATCGCACCGGAGCGCCTGACCCTGATCAAGCAGGTCCTGCCCCGCACTCCCGAGGTGGCGTTCCCGGTCGACCTGTTCGACCGGCCGGCACCCGACTACCCCCGGCTGTTCCATCAGCATGTCACCACTGCCTGGGGCGAGTGGGAGGTCGTTGGGGTGCTCAACTATGGCGACGATCCGCTGGTGCTGCCGGTGTCGTTCGCGCGGCTCTGGATGGACCCGACGCGGCCGTGCCGACTGTGGGAGTTCTGGAACGAGCAGTACCTGGGTGTCGCCGCCGACGAGTTCCGCGCCGTGGTCCCACCGCGCTCGGCACGCGTCTACCGGCTGGCGGCCTGCACTGAGCACCCGTGGGTCCTGTCTACCGACATGCACATCATGCAGGGGCAGGTGGAGCTGGCAGACGTATCGTGGGACCCGGCAACGATGACACTGTCGGGGACGGCAACGCGCCCCGCCGGTGAAGTGGGCAACGTGTTCCTTGTCGCTCCGCAGGGCCTGCGCGTGGCGACGCCGGCCGGGTGGTGGATTGCCAAGGATGCAACCGACGAGTCGTTGATCATCCGGGGGCAGTTCCACTTCGGGCCCGATCCCGCGGAGTGGTCAATCCGGTTCGCGCCGCTCGAGACGCCGACCGCGTAGACCGACCGTCCCGGTCGGCGAGCCCTCGCGTAGGTCGACCGTCCCGGTCGACGAGTCATTGTCGAGCGAGACGACGCCGCTGTTATATGCGCCGTTCCGCTTGCCTGTCATCCTGAGCCAGGACCGCGTAGCGGTCCGCCAGCGAAGGATCAGCATCAGCCGGAGGCGCTTGTATGCGGAATGCGATCCTTCGTCGCTGCGGCTTCTGCGAATCCGCATTCGCTCCTCAGGATGACATCGGCCCAGAGGCCGGGTTCGTGCGGCCGCCGACGGACTGGCGAAAAACAGCGGCGGCGAGACGCTCGACCTACGCGGTGGGTCGCCGGGGGGGCACCCCACAACCGACTCCAGGAGGCGACTGATGTCGAGACAAACCATGGCCGTATGTGCACTCGTGTTGCTGGTAGCCGGCAGTGCCTCGGCGGCGCGGTTCACCGATCCCTTCGACACGCCCCCCGAGGTGGCTGGCCGCAAGCCGTTCGCCTGGGATGGCCTCAGCACCGCGGGGGCCGGCCCCTGGCGCGTGGTAGACGGCGTCTTGCGCTACCAGACGCGCGAGGCGCTGCCGGCGGGCGCCAGCCTGAGCCTGGTCGCCGCCGGGCTCGAGGTCACCGACACAACGTCCTGGAGCCTGGAGACGGGCTTCCGCCACGTCGCGGGCACGGCGCCCCGGCCGGGGTATGAGACCGTGATGTACATGACCTGGAATGCCGGGCCGGCCCAGATGCGCATCCTGGGCCTGTTGTATGACGCCGACAAGCAGGTCCTGCAGTTGCTCAACGGGGCGGCGACGGAGAGCAAGCTCCCGGTCGACCTGACGGGGGAGTTCCACGCGGTCCGCCTCACTGCCACGGCGGAGCAGGTACGGCTGTACATCGACGACAAGCTCCTGGCCGGCCCGCTGCCCATCAACGCCCAGACGTACTCGCAGACCCCCGGCTTCTTCATTGGCCCCATCACCGGGGGCGACAAGCACACCCTCCACTATGAGTACAGCTACTTCGCCTTCACTACCGACGGGGCGTTCGCACCGGACGCCCAGCCCGGCTGGAGCCCGCGCACCGAGACCCAGCCGGTCGCCGAAGGGTTGAGGAACATGCAGCGCACTGTCGGCCAGACAAGCTATGCCGGCATTCGGCTGGTGAGCCGGGAGAAGGGAACTGCGCGCTGGCAGCAGGTGATCCCCGAGCACTGGCGCGCGCTCGCCGACATCATCCGCAAGGAGCCGGCCCAGATTGAGGCGACCGAGTATACCTACCCCGACGCCACAGGGCCGAGCAAGCAGAACATCTACCGCAACTCACAGGCCCTGCGCCACGATGACAAGCGCTGCATTGCCATCTCCCACCTGACGCGCGGGATCGATGACACCGGCCCCGGCTTCATTGACTACAAGCTGTGGACCCGCATCTCCATGGACGGGGGGAAGACCTACGACCGCGAGCGCCCGTTGGTGCAGACCGGACCCGACTTCTCCCCCATGCATCCCCTCAAGTACGTGTGGATCGGCAGGAATAGCTTCTGCTATGCCGCGATCCCCCCGTTCCTCAAGATGAGCAACGGGCAGGTGCTGCTGCCGATCTACTTCGCCCCGCTGGATGAGAATGGCAAGTACTACAACCCGCTGGGCGCCTACACCTTCACGTGGGTAGCGGCACTGATCGGGACGTGGAATGCGCAGGGCACGGACCTGACATGGGAGGTCAGTGACGACGTGCGGCTGTCGGGGGAGCAGTCGTCGCGTGGCTCCAATGAGTGTGCGGTGATCGAGCTCACGGCACCCGGGCACCTCCTGCTGATCATGCGCGGCTCGAATCTGCCCAACCCGCGCGGAACGCTGCCGGCGTGCAAGTGGAAGGCCCTGTCGACCGACTACGGCCGGACGTGGACCGAGTGCACGCCACTGACCTACAGCGATGGCGAGGCGTTCTACTCGCCCTCGTCGTGCTCCAGCATGATCCGCAGCAGCCGCACCCAGAAGGTGTACTGGATCGGCAACATCAGCCGGACGCTGCCGCGCGGGAACTCGCCTCGCTTCCCACTGGTGATCGCCGAGGTCGACGAGGGCGCCCTGGCCTTGCGGCGCGAGACGGTGACGATCATCGACGACTTTGAGCCCGGCGATGCACCGGACATGCAGCTCTCGAACTTCAGCCTGCTGGAGGATCCGGCGACGGGGCAGATCATCATCACCCTGAACCGGATGATGTCGCCGCAGCATGATGCGAAGGCCGCGACAGGTGCGCACACCTACGTCGTGGAGGTCAAGTAGCGGCGGGTCGGCGCGGGGCGCTACCCGCCGACATCACGGCCCTGCACACGGCGACGGGGGCGTATGTCCGCGCCTACGAGCACGGCCTGGCCGTAGTGAACCCGGAAGGGGAGGCAGTCACGTACAGCCCGCCGGCAGGCCACTGGGACGTAGCGCGGCCGCAGGGAGGGGGCCTGGTGCCCGAGGACGCCAACGTCGGAGCGTGGACGGTCGCACGCCCGGACGCCCCGGCGACCATCACACTGCCCCCCCACTCGGGCGTGATCCTGCTGGGGGACGCGGGCGGTTAGCCTTCTCCCGCCAGCCCGATCGGGGCGTCGCGGAAGATGCGGGCGTCCATGTCGCGCAGCTCGGGAGCCACCTCGGGCGCGAAGTCCATCTGACTGAGTACGTGGGCATCGACGTCGATCCCCGGCGCGACCTCCGTCAGCACGATCTTGCCGCCCCTGAGCTCGAACACGGCACGCTCCGTGACATACAGGACCTGCTGCCCCTGCCGGGCGGCATACTCGCCCGAGAAGGTGACATGCTCGACAGCCTCGACGAACTTGCGGTGCTTGCCCTCCTGCACGATGGTGAGGCCGCCGGCCACCTTGACCTCCAGGCCGCCGGCGGTGAAGGTCCCGCAGAACACGACCTTCGGTGCGGTCTGGGTGATGTTGATGAAGCCGCCGCAGCCGGCGATGCGCGGGCCGAACTTGCTGACGTTCACATTGCCGCGCGCGTCGGCCTGCGCCAGGCCGAGGAAGGCGAGGTCGATGCCACCGCCGTCGTAGAAGTCGAACTGGGCTGGCTGGTCGATGATGGCTTCCGGGTTGGCGGCGGCGCCGAAGGACAAGCCGCCCGCCGGTACGCCCCCGATCGGCCCGGCCTCCACGGTCTGCGTCAGGCGCTCGGCAATCCGCTCCTCATTGGCCACCGCCGCCACCCCCTCGGGCATCCCGATCCCCAGGTTGACGACAACATCGCCCTTCAACTCAAGCGCCGCGCGCCGGGCGATGATCTTGCGCTCATCCATCGGCAGCGGGGGGATACTGCCGAAGGGTACGCGGACAGCCCCCGAGTAAGCCGGGTTGTACTGCTCGCCGAAGGTCTGGCCATGCTCCTGCGGCGGCGCCACGACGATGGCGTCCACCAGGATGCCCGGGACCCGCACATGCTGGGGGTTGAGGCTGCCGGCGGCGGCAATGCGCTCTACCTGCGCCAGGACAATGCCACCGCTGTTGCGTGTCGCCTGGGCAATCGCGAGCATCTCGCCGAACAGCGCCTCATGCTCCATCGTGAGGTTCCCGCGCTCATCAGCCGTCGTGCCCCGGATCAGGCCGACATCGATCGGGAAGGCATGGTACAGCAGCCACTCCTTCCCGCGCAGCTCGATCAACTCCACCAGGTCCTCCGTCGTGCGGTCGTTGAGCTTGCCCCCGCCATTGCGCGGATCGACGAAGGTCTGCAGGCCGATGTGGGTGACCGTCCCCGGCCGACCGGCGGCGATGTCGCGGAACAGGTGCGCGATGACGCCCTGCGGCCAGTTGTAGGCCTCCACCTTGCCTTCCACGGCGAGCGTGCCGAGGGCCGGGCACAGACCCCAGTGGCCCCCGATGTTGCGCCGGAGCAGTCCCTCGTGAGCCAGGTGGTTGATGCCGCTGCCCTTGCGAT
>CAZIWQ010000387.1:0-6396 GCA_964542355.1 uncultured Armatimonadia bacterium | reverse complement strand
CGCCCCTTTCCGGGTCGGTGCCAGACCAGCAGAATCACCCTTAACGGGGCACTAGGCGTCTTGCGCCGCAAAGTGCGCGCGCACGGCAGCGAGGTTCGCGTTGACCTTGTCCACCGCGGCGATGAGCTGCTCGATGTAGGCCGGCTCCGCCAGCAGACCATAGTGCCCCATGATCACCCCGGTCTCGGTCTTGACCTGCTCACACACCGGCAGCCGGAGCTCGGCGTAGTTCTGGATCCCCGCGGCGTCGCGGTAGGGGATCGGGCTGGTCGCGTCATACATGTTCAACAGCGGATTGCGGTAGACCGGGTCGTAGACCTCGCCCAATGAGTAGCCTTCGGCGGCGAGAGCGCCGAGATACTGGGCTCGGGTGAGACCCTCGGCCTGCGCGGGGTCAAAGTGCATGGTCAGGCCATAGTAGGCCTGACGGGTGATGCGGGGGTCGCGCCGGGCCACGCGGAGCGGGCCACCGAGGCGGGTCAGGCCGGCGGCCAGCAGGTGGGCGCTCTCCTCGCGACGCGCCGTCTGCTCGGCGATGCGCGTCAGGCCACCCCGCAGCAGGACGCACTGCATCTCGGTGATGCGGTAGTTGTGGCCATAGCGGTTGCCGGGCGTGAGCTGGGGCGACCAGCCGACCTGCTTGAGGCAGAAGGCGGTCTCGTAGACGGCTTCGTCATTGCAGGTGATGGCGCCACCCTCACCCGACGTGAGCACCTTGCTTTGCTGGAACGAGAAGCTACCGGCATCGCCAATGGCGCCGGCACCGGTGTCGCGCCAGCGGCTGCCATGCTGATGCGCCACATCCTCGACGATCTTCAGGTTGTGGCGGCCCGCAAGCTCCAGCAGGGCATCCATGTCGCACATGCAGCCGTAGATGTGCACCGGGATGATGGCACGGGTGCGGGGGCTGATGGCGGCCGCGACGGCCTGCGGATCGAGGCAGAACGTCTCCGGGTCGATGTCGACGAGGACGACGTTGGCGCCGATGTCGATCGCCGCCTGGGCGGTGGCAACCCATGTGAGGCCGGGGACAATGACCTCATCGCCGGGCTGCACGCCCACAGCCTGCAGGGCACACTGGATCGTCACGGTACCGTTGCTCAGGCCCAGTGCATAGCGGCTGCCGATGAACCGCGAGAACTCCTCGCAGAAGGCCGTCTCATGCGGTCCCAGCCAGCTCCACTTGCCACCACGCACGACCTCCTCCATCCACTGGACTTCCTGTTCGCCGACGACGGGCCATGGCGTGTGGGACAACGTCACGGCGGAGGTGCCACCGGTGAGGGCAAGCTGCGCGGCAGACGATGTGCTCATGTGGGTCTTCCTTTCGGGTGTCAGGTCAGCATCACCGGCGCAGGCCGCTATACGATTATTGCTTGCGGGTGACGGCTGCCACTGACATAATGCCCCCACAGAGCCTGTCTGTCGATAGACCGCGATTGCCATTCATTAACATATCTTGCGTTTGAGAGCCTGTCCCTGCAGATGCCGCGGAGGGGGCTGTTGGCCGTGGCCACACCCAATCGCCTGTTCACGTCTCCCATGCTCCGTGTCCTGTTGCGGCCGGACGCCTGGCGGCTGGTTACCTCCCGCGTGCCTGACGAGGTTGAGCCGATGACGTCACCGGGGCATGCGGACTGGATGCGCGCCAACTCCCATTCGCACCCACTGCCGGAGATCCTGGTCATTCTGAGCGGCTGTGGCTGCCACGGCTATCAGGGCCAGGTCTACCCAACCGCGCCCGGGACCGTGTTTGTGTTCGATGCGTTCGAGGACCACGACCTGGCATGCCCGCCGTGGGCACCGGATGCCGACCACCTGTGGATCGCGCTGACTGCCGACGCCGTGGTGGCGCGCCTGCTGGCGATCCGGGCCGGGGAGACGAGGTGGAGCGGGGAGTGGAGTCGGGTGTTGCGCCCCTCCGAGCTGGGTCTCGTCAGTGTCGCGGCGCTGCTGGGGACGAGCTCGCAGGATCGGACGCCGGAGCTTGCCCGCCTGCGGCTCGTCTCGGGCCTGGGACTGGTCTGCGGGGCGCTGGTGGGCTACGGCTGCGCCGAGGCCGAGGAGCGTGAGGGGGACGCGTTCCGGCGGGAGATTGTGCGAGCCGTCCAGCGCCACCTCGAGGAGACCGGCGGCCGCGACGCCGACCTCGACAGCCTGTCCCGTCTCGCCGGCTACAGCAAGTTCCACTTCCTGCGCCTGTTCCGCCTGCACGCCGGGATGACTGTCCACCAGTATGTCGATCTGTGCCGACTGCGACGGGTCGAGGAGATGCGCGGCGCAGGACGAACCTACGCCGAGATCTCGGCCGCGCTCGGATTCTCGTGCCCGGCGGCGTTCTCGCGCTGGTTCCGGACACGCCGCCCCGGCAGTAGGGAGTAGCGACATGAAGCCCCATCGCGCACTAGCCGTGTTCGGCTCCGCCCCGCTGGCGATTACCCTCGGCACACTGCTGCTGTGCCTGTCAGGAGGTTGGACGATGGCGGCACCCACCACCGAGTATCTCGGGGAGCTCCTCCAGGACCGGTTAGTCTTCTTCACCCAGGGCTGGGGTGAGCTGGGCATCGATGTGTCGGCCCATGCCCGGGACAAGACGCCACTGCCTCTGCAGATCGGTGACAAGCGCTACACGCGCGGCCTGGGGCACCACGCCAATGGCGAGCTCGACCTCGCCCTCGATGGCGAGTATGCGCTGTTCGAATCCGAGGTCGGCGTCCTGTGGCAGGGCGGCAATGTCGGCAGCATCGTGTTCCAGGTGTTCGTGGACGGTAAGCTCCGCTTCGACAGCGGGGTGATGCGTGAGCGCGATCCCGCCAGGCCCGTGAAGATCGATGTCACCGGCGCTCAACTGCTCCGCCTGGTGGCGACCGATGGCGGTGATGACATCACCTGTGACTGCGCCTGTTGGGCGCAGGCCCGCCTGACACGCGATCCCGCGGCGAAGGCCGTCGCGGCGACCCGGCTCGACATCGCTCCGTTCGGCCGGGTGGTCACCTTTGACCCCCATCGGGCTGACGGAGCGCACGCGAGCCGCGTGCAGGAGTTCCCGGAGGGGGATGTGTACCTGGCCGACGACCTCCCCCCCCGCGCCGATGGTGCGTACGTCGTCCCCCTGCTTGGCGACGGGACCGGCTGCCTCGGCCTGCAGTGGGTGGAGCGTCGCCTGCTGCGCACGATCGGGCTCGTACCGGCGGCCGGTGCCGCACTCCCTGCGGGGACACGAGCCCAGGTATGGATCGGCGAGTCGTGGTGGCAGGGAACGTGGGAGGACCTCGCGGCGGCGCCCGAGCAGCAGGATGGAGTGTGGCGGTGGCCGGTGAAAGGGCAGGGCAAGCTCCAACTCCAGGCACGCGGCATTCAGAAGGTGCGGTGGGTCTTCCCGCAGGCTAGCGGGCCCGTCGTCATCCAGCGCGCCGTGGCCTACACCCGCTCCGTGTGGGACACGCTGACGCTGCGCCTGGAGAGCGATGCGACCGGTGCCAGGCGGCGCGCGAGCATCGCCGCCTACAACGGCGAGTTCATCGACCCCGCCGCGGGCCAAGCTCGGCGGCGTGAATGGGACATGCAACGACCTCTGACTGTGTCGGTGCGCTACAGCCAGCCGACGCAGGTGAAGGCTGACCGCACGGTGCTGCGCTTCTCGGTTACCGGCCCGGGTGAGGGCTCGCCGGCCGCCTTCGGCGTAGCGGTGGAGGACATCCTCGCGCACGGGTATGTCTGGGTCCCCTCCGCCGGCGTCTATGTGACTCGTGATCCCGGGGGGCCGCCGCTGGACGAGACCCGGCGCAAGATAGCCGCGCACAGGACCGTCCTCGACCGCGTGCGCGCCCTGCCCGACCAGACGTTTGAGCAGGCCTGGGCAAAGGTGCACGACCCAGCGCAGGACCTCGGCCCGATGCTCCTCTCCCTGGCCTGCGACAACCGCAAGTTCCAGGTGCAGCGCGATGGCACGGTCCAGTTCAGTACGCAGCCGGACGTCGCGGCCCGCGGCAGTGTGAGCTATCCGGTGGAGCTGCGGGTACGCTGCGCTGCGGCCGCAGGTGCCAGGCTCTCCCGCCACCTCGAGGGCGAGTGGCTGCCGATCCCGGTGACGACCCTCGCGGCGGGCGATGTCACCTATCGCCAGCGCACGCATGTCGCCCCGTATGGGCCTGACGCGAGGCCACTGGGGGTGGTGGAGTTCAGCGCCGAGAACCGTGGCGCGGCCGCGGTGCAGGCCGCCTGGACCCTGACCATCAGCGCCGATGCCGCGCACCAGACCGCCGCCAACCTGGTCACCCTCGCCGGGGGCCTCGCCGCATGCCGCGAGGGGCGGGTGCTGGCCTACGTGAACACCACCGGCCTCCAGACCGGAACGCTGGAGGCGGTGGTGGGCCACGTCGAGCTCACGCAGCGCGTGGCGCCTGGTGCCACCGTGCAGTTTGTCGCCTGCCTCCCAACATGGGAGCTCACACCCGATGGCTGTGGTGAGCTGCCAGGCTATGGGGCCTTGCTGCCCGCGACGCAGGCCTACTGGGAGCGGCAGCTCGCCGACGCCATGGCAGTGGAGCTCCCGTCCCCGCTGCTCGCGAACGCCATCAAGGCGTCGCAGGTCCACTGCCTGTTGGCGGCGCGCAATGAGGCGGCGGGCGAGCGGATCGCCGCCTGGATCAGCTCCGACCGCTATGGCCCGCTGGAGAGCGAGGCTCACTCCCCCATTCTGGGCATGGACCTGTTCGGGCACCACGAGTTCGCACGGCGCGCGCTGGACTTCTTCATCCACCGCTACAACCCGGCCGGCTACCTGACGACCGGCTATACGCTGATGGGCACCGGCTGGCATCTGTGGACGCTGGCGCGGCATGTGGAGCTGACGGCCGACGCCGCATGGCTGCGGCGTGTGGCCCCGGAGGTAACCCGCGCGTGCGAGTGGATCGTGCGCCAGCGCGCCAAGACCGGTCGCACCGCCCCCGACGGCCCCGATGCCGCTCAGTGGGGCCTGATGCCCCCCGGGGTCGTGGCCGACTGGGGACTGTACTGCAACCGCTACTACATGGACGCCAACTACTGCGCCGGGCTGCGCGAGGCGGCGCGCGTTCTGGCGGCGATTGACAGCCCGGCGGCGACGGGACTCGCCCGCGAGGCGGCCGCCTACCAGGACGCACTGCGCCACTCCTACGCCTGGACGCAGGCGCGGGCGCCGGTGCGGCCGCGGCAGGATGGCACCTGGTACCCCGCGGCGGTCGGGATGGCATCGTGCTATGGCACGGTCGGGGAGTTCTTCGGTAGCGAGGACGGGGCTCGGAGCTGGGCCACGGACGCGGAGATCGGCCCCCACCAGCTGGTGGCACTCGGGGTCATTCCCCCGGACGCGCCGGATGCCGCCTGGACCATGGATGAGCTGGAGGATCGCTGGTGCCTCGAGAGCGGGATGGGGGCCTACCCCGCCGCCAACAGCCGCAGCGACTGGTTCAGCCTCGGCGGCTTCCCCAAGATCCAGCCCTACTATGGCCGCATGCCGCAGGTCTACGCCCTGCGCGATGAGGTGAAGCCCTTCATCCGCGCCTACTTCAACGCGATCCCCAGTCTGCTCAGTGCCGAGGTGCTTTCGTTCTGGGAGCACTTCCACAACCGGGGCGGGTGGAACAAGACGCACGAGACGGGTGGCTTCCTCCACCAGACCCGCACGATGCTGGCGATGGAGCGCGGCGAGGAGCTGTGGCTGGCGCCCTTCGTGACCAACCACTGGCTGCAGGACGGGATGGCCGTCTCCGTCCGCAACGCCCCGACGCAGTTCGGGACCGTCAGCTACCGCATCCGGTCGCACGCCGCTCGGGGGCGCCTGCAGGCGCGCATCCAGGTTCCGGACCGCACGCCCCCCCGTGCCGTGGTGATCCGGCTGCGCCACCCGGAAGGTAAGCCGATGCAGGCGGTGACCGTCAACGGCAAGCCACACACCGACTTCGACGCGGCGCGCGAGTGTGTACGCCTGGTCGGTGCAGCCGGGGAGTGCACGGTGGAGGCGAACTACTAGGGAACGACGGCATTGGGCATTGGGCATTGGGCATTGGGCGCGATTGCCGTGTCGCATCTGCCCCCGCCGTTGGCCGTTCGCCAGGGGGCCGGCAGGAAAGGCCACATCCGGTCGGATAGTGCCTCGTCAGGGGTGGTTCCCCGGGTCCGTCACGTAGTGGGAGCCGAGAGGCGAACGGCGTCTCGGCGCCGGCGCGGTCGCGCCGTTCGCCGTGGCCATACCACCCCATTCGGGGGCTCCACGGTCCGCCGCTTCGCGGCGAACTGTGCGTTCCTGAGACCCACTGTTTCATGCTTAACGCGGCACTAGAGGAGCGGCCGAAGAGCCATTCTGAGGCCGCGAAGCCACCCCAGAATGGCTCTGGAGGGCACTCAGCCGGCCGC
>CAZIWQ010000386.1:0-6418 GCA_964542355.1 uncultured Armatimonadia bacterium | reverse complement strand
GGGCTACAACGACCCCACCCGTGGGCTCTGCACCGACCGATCTGTGCAACGGGCCGGACCCATAGTACCATGCCTAACGGACCCCTAGGCCCCGGACGCCCACACGTAGATGTGCACGGCATACGGCAGCAGCTCCTCCGCCAGCTCCCCCTCCTGTGACACCGTCAGCTCGCGGTCTTCGTAGAACACCTCCGCCCGTGCGCCCGGCTTCAGCCCTCCGGCCACGGCGCACACGCGCTGCGGCAGGTTGGAGTGGTTGATCACCCACAGGGCCGTGCGGCCTCCCGCCGCCCGGCACCAGAGCTCGACGTCCTTGCCGCAGTCGCGACCCCGCGCGACCTCCACCGGCGTCCCTCCGAGGATCGTGTCAGACAGGTCCGCGATCTCCCAGTTGAGCTGGCGCACCGCCGACAGGAGCCGGTAGTTGTGGCGCATCCCGGTCTCGGGTCCCGGGTCCTTGCTGTGGGCCCCCCACTTGTAGTAGGAGAAGCCCTTCACGCCGTGGACGATGTCGGCGTAGACCATGTAGCGCAGCTCCTCGGGCGTCGGCAATCGATAGCCGACCAGCGAGTAGCCGGTCACCTGTGGGATCTTGGTGAGACCCTTGCCCGGGACGGCGGCGAGTGCCTGCAGGTAGGCATCGCACAGTCGCGGGTGCTCGGTCAGCGGGCCGCGCCCGACGTTGTACAGGTCCGGGGAGACGATGTCCGACACCGTCGCCCGCTTGCGGATCTGGTCCGCGGAGAGCCAGCACGGGCCCGTGCTCATCGACTGCAAGTGGGCGGGGTCGAGCGTCTTCACCTCCTGGTACAGTGGGACGAACTCATCGATCCGGTCATTGGCTAACTCATCACCGAGCTGGTAGAGGCAGAGCCCCGGGTGCTGCCGGACAGCCGTCACCTTCTCCCGCATCCGCTGCCGGCAGCCCTGCGGGTCGCGGATGAACGAGGACCAGTTGTAGCCGAGATCGCACAGCCCGAGCTCCGTATACATCCCGGCCTGCCACACGCGATCGACCGCGGGGACGGCATCGCGCGACGGGCCGACCCAGACCGGCACACAGTTGAACCCCCAGCGCTTGAGCGTCGGCAGCTCCTCCGGGCTGAAATGGTGCACTCCCAGCGGGAAGAACGGCTTGCCATTGACGCGGATCTCGCGGTTGGGGCCCAGGTCGACCCTCGTCACCGGCTCCAGTTGGTGCTCGCGCGCCGGCAGCCGTGTGATGGCAAACCGTCGCTCCTCCAGCACCTTTCCCCCGGCGCCGGTGAGGGTGGCGACGATGTCGTACACTCCTGGCGGGAACGGCGGCAGACTCACTGCCACGCACATCGGGTCATCGTAGAAGTAGTCGAAGACCTGACGGTACACTTGCTTGCCGGTGCCGCGGCGCGTCCACGTTGCCGCCAAAACGCACGGCACGAGCTCCTCCGGCGACAGGGCCATGTGGACGCGCACCCGGCAGAAGTCCTCCTCAGGTCCGTAGGCCACGGCGTCGGTATCGAACTCGAACAGGTGCCGGACAGACAGCGGTCGGACCAGGTTGCGGTAGAGGGGTACACCGTCGGTCGCGTCGAGGACCTGCACCCGCACATGGCCGCTGTCGTCGCCGGTCGTCAACTCGACGGGCAGGGCGATGTCGGTCGCCGCGCCCGCGGCCAGCCGCAGCTCCCGGCTCTGGGGCCGCATCCGCATCGCCTGGTCGCACACAATGACCTCCACGCGGGCGACGCGCTCGCCGCGGTCGGGGTTGGCGATCCGCAGCTTCAACTCGTTGGCTCCGACCTGCCACCGAACCGGGGGCACGTCGACATGCAGCGGCTGGCGGCCCGGCCACATCCAGCCGGGTGCCTCCGTGCTCTGGAAGTGCTGCGAGCCGCCCCACGAGGAGGCTTCCGCGGGGGCGTTCTTGTCGCCCATGCGCCGCATGCGCGAGAGGTTCAGGCGCCACGGCTGGCCCGCCACGGGCTCCGTGGCGGCGAGGTCGGCCAGCGGCAGCGCCAGCTCGACACTGTAGCCGCCCGCAGCCTCGTCAACCGCGGTCGCGGTCTTGAGGCCCGCCGCGTTCCAGGCGCCGTCCCAGCGCCCGCCCGGGCCGGTGGCATCGCGGAGCCATCGCTCGTCGTAGATGTCGCCGAGCGGGTTGATGATGATGTGATGGAAGGTCGCCTTGTCCCCGGGCGGGGCCACCATCACCTCGACGGAATCGTCCTCCCACACCGCCCCATCGCGCGTGCGCTTCTCCGCGAAGAGCTTGTGTCCCGGCTCATCGTGACAGCGGAACGCCACGTACAGGTTCGTGGTGTCATAGGTCACAAGGGCCGTGGTGGCATGGGGGACCTTGAAGGGGCTGCCGGAGGAGGTGACGAGCTCCGTGACGCGGGCGGCGACGGTCCAGCAGGGATCATCGAGCCGGCCGTCGATGGCCGGGGGGACGGCCGCGGGGCCCATGCACGCCGCGGGGCGGGGGTCCTCGCCGGGGGCCGCAGCGTCCGCGGTGATACACAAGTCAGCGAAGGCCAGCTCCCGCCGGCCGGGGACGCTCCCCGGGCCCTCCATGATGTCAATCGCCATCCGGACGATCGGCGGGTCGACGACCCCCTTCTGGTTATCCTGGTTACCGCCCCATGCGCCGCTTGGCTTCGTGCCATCCAGCTCCAGCGTGCGCCAGCCCTTCCAGTCCACGCGGATGTGCCACACCACGGTCTCGCCGCAGTTGTCGCGCAGGTGGAGCTCGAGGGTTTCGTTCGCGCCATCACCCCATACCGACCAGGTGATGGTCTTGGGCCGGCGGTCGATGCGGGCGGCCAGTGTGAGATAGATGTCGCGCTCGTAGGGCTTCGGAGCCCAGCCGGCGCCGCCGAAGCTGACCTTCGCGGAGGGACGGCCACTTGGGCTGGCAGGGCCCACCTCCCATTTCGGGTCGACCCCGGGCTTGCGGTTGTACGCGTAGTTGGAGCCCAGCGACCAGGCCTCCAGGCGCTCGAAGAGTGGCAGGTAGCCGGGGGGGGCCGCCGGCGGCTCCGCCGAGGCGCAGACGGTGGCGAGGGTGAGGAGGCCGACGGCCAGGGCGAAGTGCGTACGAGCTGCGCAACGGGCCGTCCGCAGGGCTTCGAGTCGGGAAGGTCGGGCTGTCGTGTTGGGTTGACGAGCCATGGCGGCACCGCCTGTCGTGGGCTTGGGGTGGGGAAGGGGTCTGAGCCCCCGGCGGTTCTTCGCCGGCGGGGCAGCGCTGTCCTGTCGGGGGGAACGGCAACCACGGAGACACGGAGAACACGGAGACAGCACGGAGACAGCACGGAGACAGCACGGAGACAGCACGGAGACAGCACGGAGAAGAGGAGAGGGAAGAGGGAAGAGGTTGGTCATGTTGTGCTTCGCACCGTGCGCTGAGTCCGGCGAGCCCCCTGTTGCGCGCCCACCAGAACCGAGCCGCGCACGTGAGTAAGCGGAGCCGTCGGGGAGAGCGGCCGAAGAGCCGTTCTGAGGCCGCGAGGCCACGCCAGAATGGCTCTGGAGGGCACTCAGCCGGCCGCTACGCCTCGGGGTCCGGCCGGATGTGGCCTTTTCGGCCGGACCCCTAACGGGCATACTGTGGCCGGGGGGGCAAGGTGTCTTCGGCGGCCGCGGCGAACCGCTGCACCGGACGGAGCCGTGAGTGCCACAACGGAAGGCGGTCGGGTTGATGTCACCTCGAAGCTGGTTCGGCGGGATACTGCTCGGAGTGGTGGTTCTGACCTCGCAGGCAGCTACGGCGCAAGACGACGGCACGATCTACGTCACTGCGAGCGACACGGGCCGCTTCTCCCCGCCCGCGGCGTTGTCACCGTTCAACGCGCCGGGCCGATGGTACCAGCGCAAGGTTGGTTTCGCCGCCCGGGGCGACACCATCTTCAATGTCCCCCCCGGCGGCATCTACCCGGACCTGACGGTCACGCCAAACCTCACGGGTCGCTACAACCTGTATGTCAACCTGCGCGAGGTTGATTACCAGACCGGCCTGCAACTGAAGCTGAGCAAGCACGAGCTGGCCTACACGATCACTCCGGCGCTGGGCACCGCCCGGGTGCACACGAACCGGGACATCCTGTGTGCCACCGATGTCGACATGACCGGCCAGACAATCCTGATGCGCTACATCGGCCGGCTGCTGTACTTCAGCTATCTCAAGTTCGTGCCGGTGGCCGCCGACCGGCCGGAACTGAAGGTGGCCCCGGAACGCGTGCGGGAGGAGCCGTTGACCGACCCGGCGGGCGAGTGGGCGAAGACCCAAGATCTCGTGCCTGCCACCATGCACGAACTGAAGCACGAGCCGGATGTGCCGGCAACGCCGGCTCCCGACGGCGGCAAGGGATATGTCATCTACAGCCGCTCGTACCTGGACCTGATCTTCCCCGACACCGTCCCCGCCACCCGGGACGTGACCGCCGAGCTTCGCCTATCAGCGGCTCGGGGTGAGTACGAACCTATGACCTTCTCCGTCCATGCCGCCCGCGACCTGGGCCCCTGCCGCGTCAGTGTCGATGACCTGGCCAGTGGTTCGCAGACCATCGCCAGAGACGCCGTCAGCGTCGCCGCCGTGGCGTGCCGCAACCTGCGCACCAGCTTCAACGGCAATGTCTTCATGCGGGCGCCCGCAATGCTCGATGCAACCATGCCGGTGACGATCCCCGCCGGGCAAAGCAAGCAGTTCTGGCTGACGGTCAAGGTACCGGCGAACGCCGCCCCCGGCGACTACATCGCCGGCGTGACCTTCACTCCCACCGGCCTGGCGCCGACGCGGCTGAAGCTAACGTTGCACGTCTACCCGTTCGCCCTGCCCGAGCCGAAGGACGTGGCGCTGGGCATGTACGACCAGATGTGGGCGGCGCGGGCAGGTGACAACTGGCTGCGCGACCGCTGGGCCGACCAGCGGGCCCATGGCATGACTACTGTGGGCTACTGCGGTGCGCTCGACGGCGAGATGGTGCTGGCAGACGGAAAGGCCTCCGTCCGCTTCGACCGTCCCTGCGGCTTTGCGCAGCTCATGGACGCGTACCGCGACGCGGGCTTCTCCCAACCCGTGCTCTGGCTCATGAGTGGCGACATCTGGGACTGGTGCAGCCGACAGGCGAAGCCCGGCAGCGATGAGTTCGCCGCGATCTACCGGCAGATCATCCAGTCGATCCTCGCCCGGTCGCAGACCCGGCGGTGGCCGGGTATCATCTTCCAGCCCATTGACGAGCCAGGCTCCTACGGGGCGCGGCCCAACGCCGGGTACATCGAGCAGTGGGCGGTGCAGAGCAAGCTGATCAAGGAAGCCGGCGGCGTCGTGGAAGTGGACCACATCCCCTTCTCCACCGACGACGTGCGCATCAAGGGCGCGCTGGAGCGTGCGCTGCCGGTCACCGACATCTTCACCCAGCGGTTCTCGACGCGGCCGATCTGGTTCGATCAGGACGGCTGGGGATGGGATCGGATGCGCGCGCAGGCGGCGGCGTGGGGCAAGCAGCTCTGGTCGTACAATATCAACGATGCCAACTTCTTCCCGGAGCTGCCCACCCAGCGCCTGGCGTACGGCTACTTCATTTGGCTCCAGAACGTGCGGGGGCAGCTCACCTGGTCATACCTGCAGGCGGCAGCGAATCCGTTCAACGCCCTTGACGGCACCTCTACCGACATGATGTACACCTACCCCGCAGTGCCGGAGGCAGGCATGCCGGGCGGGCCGTCGCCGATGTGGGAGTGCATCCGCGAAGGCGTAGATGACCTGCGCTACGTGCAACTGCTGGAGCAGCTCATCGCGCAAGCCGAGAAGAGCGGGCAGGGTCGGGAGGCGCAAGCGGCGCGAGCCGTCCTGGACCAGATCAAGACCAGCTTCGACTGGGCGCGCCTGCGCGAGAAGAACCGCTATATTGAGTGCCAGTGGGACGAGATAGTCACGGCTCCGACAGGGCAGCGCACGGTCAAGGGGCACTTCAACATCCCCAATGGCTGGGACTTCGCGGACTACGACCGCTGGCGCCAGGCGGTGGCGGAGCAGATCGTGCGGCTGGGCGGGGGGCAGTAGAACACAGAATTCAGAAGCCAGAATTCAGAATTCAGAAGACGGCAGACGGCAGACGGCAGACGGCGGACGGCAGACGGCGGACGGCATACGGCGGCGCACGGTGCCGTTCTGTAGGGCGCGGGTTCATCCCGCGCCGCCGTTGTCGTGCGCCGTACCGGCCTCACCCCCCGGCCCCCTCTCCGTCCCGGAGAGGGGGTGTCAGTAGGTGGGTGCCGGGACGCGTGCCACGCCGCCGTCAGACGCTGTCGTTCACCCTCCCCTGGCTTCCCTCCCCGTCCTATTGCTCCCGCGCCAGCGGGCAGGCCATCAGGCAGGCTTCGAAGTTGCACGGGCGGTACTTCGGGATCGGCGGGTGCTGGCGGAGCGCCGCCG
>CAZIWQ010000385.1:4732-6424 GCA_964542355.1 uncultured Armatimonadia bacterium | reverse complement strand
AGCGCCAGCAACTGGTGTACGTTCTGGACATAGTACATGCCCCCCAGGACGATCACGCTGCCGAACATCGAGCGCATGACCATGAGCTTGCGACCGTGGCGGTCGGCGAGGGTCCCCCAGATGGGCGCGGAGATCGCCATCACGACGCCGGCGGCCGTCGACAGCCAGCCGGCCCACACCAGCACAGCCTTCTCGTCATGGATGCCGAGCTCCCGGACGAACGGGGGGAGGAAGGGAATGCACATGGCGAAGCCCAGG
This sequence comes from uncultured Armatimonadia bacterium, assembly GCA_964542355.1. Lineage (GTDB taxonomy): Bacteria > Armatimonadota > Zipacnadia > Zipacnadales > JABUFB01 > CAZIWQ01. Next base: position 6,166 of record CAZIWQ010000385.1, on the reverse strand, counting down.
GTGGAGCAGATCTGAGCCAGCCAGGAGGCGACGAGGGTAGAGCGCCATCGGGACACTACGAAGACCACACTTTGCGGGGAGCGGTCTGGGCGGACAAGGGTCGTCCTGCCGTCAAAAGCTCAGTCTACTCCTGTGAGCGCGTTTGTCAATGCGCGCAGCAGGTGACCACCCACGGGATGGTGGCCGGGCAGCAGGAGAGCAGAACGCACCGCAGTGAGGTCCACGCGGCCGTTCGACGGCGAGCCCCCGGAGGTGGAGGTTCGCCCCGGGCCCGGGGCGAAGCGCTCAGAAAGATCACCCGCGAGGGAGCCCTCCCCACCATGAGGTCCACCTGGCTATTGCCCAGCTTGTTGCTCGGAGCCCTCTCGCCCGCCCTCGGCGTCCCCTCCATCGTCGAGCAGGTCGCCGACGGTGTCACCGTCGTCCGCGATGACGCCGGCAACTGGGGCGGCATGACCACTGGCATCACCCACATGAGCACGGGGGCCTACACGGCCCGCAAGACCCTGGACTTGAGCGACGTCCCCGCCGCGGTATGGGAGAGCGCCAGGGAGATCCGTCTGTCGCTGTACTTCATGGTCCATGACTACTCGTGGCATGACCTCCCCAAGGTCAACGGGCTCGATGAAGCCTACGAGGTCGTTGTCAACGGCCGCGTGCACCGTTTCCCCACGAGCGGGGGGGCCCCCGTCTACTGGGACCGCCAGCCCCCGGCCATGGCCTGGTATGACTTCCCGCTCAGCCGCGAGGAGCTGCGCCGCGGCCCCAACGAGATCCTGATCCACAAGGCCGCGGACTCCAAGGGCGATGACTACCTGTACCTGGGCATCGACACCACCACACAGCGCGGCAACAGCGCCGTGGCCTTCGACGGGCACAAGTGGACCCAGGAGAAACTGACGATCCCCGGAGGCAATGGCGAGTACATGGTGCGGCTGTGCCTGCTGCAGACCGACCCCGGCTTCCGGGTGCGGTACCACGTCGGCGGCTGGGACGACCCGATCCAACTGCTGCGCTATGCGGGGGCCTACGGGGCAGCGACGACGGCCGCCGGCACGGTCCTGCAGCCGGGCCAGGAGCTGCGGCTGGAGTGGAGCGCCGACCGGCTGGACGCCGCTTCCCCGCTGGAAGCGGATGCCTCGGTCTCCGGGGCCGCACAGCTCGCCTGGCTGGACGACAACGACCAGCCGGCCGGCCTGGTTGCGGGTGAGCGCACGCTCAAGCTGGTCGCGCCCGGCAGCCTGGGTATCACCGGCCTCATCGTGCGGCCGAAGCAGGGCCCGGTGGTGGTTAGCGCGGTCACGGTCAGCGGCCGTCGCTCGTACCATCCCCGCACCGTGCCGGTCGACACGTGCCCCGCGATCGCCCCGCCCGCCTGTGGCAGCAAGCTGCCGGCCAGGGCCCCCGCGTGCCGCGCCGACGGCCACGCCCTGA
>CAZIWQ010000385.1:698-4653 GCA_964542355.1 uncultured Armatimonadia bacterium | reverse complement strand
CGGGCGATTGTGCGCCCGCTTTGAGACCGGTCGCCGGCTGCGGCTGGTCTCGCTGGCCAACAGCATCACCCGCACCGAGATGGTGCGGGTGCCTGATGCCCTGTGGCTGTTCTGGGTGCAGGTGGACGGCACGGCCTACGCCGGCAGTCGGGATTTCGACCTGACGTCGGTCATGCCGACCGGGACCGGCTTTGGCGCAGAGCTGGCCCTGCGCGCGCCCGCCCTGCGGGCGACGTTCACGGCGACGATGGAGACCGAGGGGCTGCGTCTGGGGCTGAAGCTTGCCAACGCGGGCTCGGCCCCCGTGGACTTCAAGCTCGCCTTCCCGCACCTGGCCGGGCTGGCGGTCTCCAATCAGGCCGCGGAGGATTACTACTACTTCCCCTGGGGCGGCGGCATCGTCAACGACCGCCCGGCCACCATCCGGCGCGGCTATGGTGACTACGAAGCCCTCTACCAGATCATGGACCTCTCCAGCCCCAGTCGGGGTGGCGGGCTGTCCCTGCGCCTCGACGATGCGGAGGGCTGGCACAAGCTGCTCTCGCTACGCAAGTACCTCCCCGGCCAGGGCGAGGTCAACGGCGATGCACCCGAGGGGATGAACTCGCGGGTGGCCGCGCCATACCGCGTCCCCAACCCTCTCGGGGCGGTGCCCGGCACCGGGCTGTCTGCGGACTACCTCCGCCGCACCCGGGCCCCGGGCGCGACGTTCTCCCCCGCCGACGCCATCCTCAGCGCCCACGCGGGCGACTGGCACACCGCGGTCGGCGCCTATGCGGCATGGGCACACCGCATCTGGCAGTGGCGTCCGTATCCCTCGCGCCTCAAGTCGGTGCGCAACATGATCGACGCCGGGTGGGCCCGGGCCGTCCTGTTCCGGGACGGCAAGTACCGTACCGATATCATCCAGGCGCCGATGCCCGGGGTGGGGCACACGATGACCGACTGCGTGGAGCTGATGTCCTGGTGGGACTGGTCTCCGCTGGGGCCGTTCATGACACCGCTCAACAAGGTCGCCGAGCGATACGGCGCGGAGGCCCACGAGCGGCTGCAGGGCTACTTCGTCACGGACCCGGTCACCGGCCAGCTCATGTGGAACAACCAACCCGGTGACTATGCGGGCTACAACGAGCGCTTCGGCGGCCTGCCGGCCTTCCGCGAGGCCATCGGGACGTACCAGCGGATGGGCGCCCTGACCACCCTCTATACGGATCCCTATCGCCTGGACGAGAACTGCCCCACCGGGCAAGCGCACGGCAAGGAATGGTGCGTCGTTGGCCCAACCGGCCAACTGGCCACCAACTTCGACGTCTACAACCCGTGCTACGAGCTGGCGGAGGCGCGTCAGTGGATGGCCGACACCATGGGTCGCGTGATGCGCGAGACCGGGGCGGACGGTCTGCGGCTGGACCAGGTCGGCTACAAGGGCGTGGCCTGCTACAGCCCGACGCACAAGCATACCTACCAGGAGCCGGGCATCACGCAGTGGGAGAAGGCCGCGTCCGAGATGGTGAGGATGGTCCACGCGGCCATGGACCAGGTCCGACCGGGGCTGGTGTTGACCACCGAGGTGCCGGGCTATGACTACATGATGCACTCCCTCGAGGGCTGCATCACCTACGACCTGGGTTTGCAGGCGACCGCGATGCGGCCGCTGGAGTGCAACCTGCAGCGGTTCTACTTCCCGGAGTGCAAGCCCTACGAGCTGGATGACCGGAGGGCGGACCCGAAGCACCACAAGACATTCTGGAACGCGGTAGGGTCCTTTGGGACCTACTATCCGTTGCCGTACTACACGATCCTGCGTGAGAACGAGGCCGCCTACCAGGGGCGCGACTACACGCCACTTCTCCGCACGCCGGGCAGCGCGCCGGGTATCTACGTGAATCGCTTCGCCGCCGGCGACAAGACCCTGTTCCACCTGTACAACGCCAGCGGCTTTACGTTCGACAATGTGGCCCTGGCGCTCGATCTGGCCCCGCGCCAGCACGTCTTCGACCTCTTGGCATGCACGGAGGCACGCTCCACGACGCTGTCCGGCAAGGCCCCGGTCAAGGTCGCGGTCTACCTGCCGCGCAATGATGTGGGCTGCCTCGTACGCCTCACCCGGTGCCTCGAGGTCAGCCGTCGCAATGAGAGGCTGACGGTGCAGGCCGGCAAGCTGGCCGGCGCGTGCCGGCTGGCGGTGGCGGACAGCGACGGGCGGGTCCTGCTGGCGCAGGCGGCCGGATCGGGTCGTAACATGCTGGACCTGAGCGGGCTCACGGTGGCCGGCCGCCCGGCATGTGTCAAGCTCCTCGCCGGGGAGGAGCTGGTCGATGTCGCTGAGATCCCCGCGGAGTAGGCGCTTGCCCCCGGCGATGCCCGTCGCACCCAATTGATGTCTCACCTCCCAGGGAGTGGACGACCATGATGAAGGCGTATCGGCTGGTGTTAGGGAGCCTGGCGCTGCTCGGCGTGCTGGCGTGGAGTGCGGCAGCCCAGGAGAGATCGGGCTGGATCAACGCCAGAGACTGCGGAGCCTCCGGGTCGCAGTTCTCGACGGGGGCCGTCACCGTCGCCGGCTCGAACCAGATCACGGTGAAGGACGTGGGTGACTTCGAGGTCGGGCAGGGGGTGATGGTGTCGCGGTGCAATGTTCGCTACCAGAGCAAGGTGCTCTGGGGACCGAAGAAGGTGCTGCAGGGAGCGCGCGCGCTCAAAGACGAGGTGGAGATCCGCGGGTATGACGGGGGCGCGGGGAGCTGGCTTATCTATGCGCTGGACGTGGCGCCCGGCCCGACCTCGAGCTTCCGCTGGAGCGATGACATCGGGCGGACGTGGAAGCAGGGCGGGCCGCTGGATCACGAGTGGCACGCGCTCAGTGGTGGCACTGAGGTACGCTTCGCACCGGAGAAGCTGAACTGGCAGGAGGGCTATGCGGTTACGTTCGCGGCCCGCGACCAGCTTGTTAGCCGCATCGAGAGGATCGAGGGACAGGTCTTGACGCTGCGCGACACGGCCAACCGTAGCGCGGCCGACGCGGTGGTGCGGCACTGTGACAACGCGGCACTCCAGACCGCCATCGACCAGGCGATCAGGGAGCAGCGCAACGTGTTCGTGCCGCCGGGTTGGTACCGGATGGCCGCCGGCCTGCGCATCCGCAATGCCTCCGCTCTGACCTTCGAGGGCGCCAGTGCTCCGGATGTCACGCTCGACATCAGCGAGGGTGAGGGGGGCTGTATCAGTCTGAGCGGCGGAACCGAGGTAAACCTGCGCAATCTGACCATGCTCGGGAACACGGGCTTCGCTGACGCCGACATCGCCGGCTATCTCAACCTGGCGGGCGCCTGGGGGGTGTGGGGCATGTCGCTGAAGCCGTGCAATGCAGTAGGTATAGCCAGCACGGAGCGGGTTCTGGTCGAGAACTGCCACGCCCGGAAGATGTCCTGTGAAGCCTTCGTATCCGGCGGCAACAGCCGGGCGGTGAAGCCGCCGGGCAAACACACCATCTCGACCACGTACTTGCGCTGCTCGGCGATTGACTGCGGACGCAACGCCTTCAATGACGTTCTCTGCGGATCGGAGAACACCAGCGTTCTGTACTGCCGGATCGTGGATGTCGGTGGGTGCTCGTGGGAGGGGGCGGGGCGCTTCATCCGCTTCATCGGCAACTACGTGCGCAACTCGGGGACCATCGCCATGGGCAACCTGGGACCGCTCAACCACGATGCCACCTACCCGGAACTGGGGGCCGGGCAGCACATCGTCGCCGACAATGTCTTCGAGGGGGGCGGCTACTACGGTGGGAAGATCGGTAGCTGCGCAGTCGTCACCTGCCACGGTGCCACCCAGGTCATCGTCCGCAACAACCTCTTCGTCAACTTCAACTCGCCGGCCATCTACGCCAACGGCTGGTGCGACTCGCGCCACTACCCCTCGGCCAACACCACCATCTCCGGCAACATCATCGATC
>CAZIWQ010000385.1:0-688 GCA_964542355.1 uncultured Armatimonadia bacterium | reverse complement strand
GGAGGGCAAACCGGTGCCTCGCTGCGGAGTCGAGCTCAGCGCCAACGAGACCATCGTCGCCGACAACCAGGTCTACGTGCGCGGGGCGGCGGACGCGACGGTGACCGGCATCCGGCTGCGCGAGCCGGCGCTCAATGCCATCGTGCATGACAACCTGATCCGCAACTGCGGAACCGGCATCGCGAGCCTGCGGGCGCAGGGACGGGTGGGCGAGGTGATCGACAACCACACCTTCCTGCTCCCAGGCTGGAGCGGAGTGCCGATGGTGCGGGCCGGGTGTGGCTGCAGGGCGGCAAGCCGGTGGGCACCTCCGTGATCGAGGGCTGCGACCCCGAGACCCTCCGCTTCAGGCTGAAGGAAGCACGGGAGATGAAGGTCGGCGACGTCTTCGAGCTCTACCCACCGGAGGGGGCTAACTGGGACCTCCACGGCAACACCGTCACCGGCTGCTCAAACCCCGTGATCCTGGACAGCTACGGCAGCGCAACCTCGCTGTTCCGAGACAACACCATCACCCGAGGAGAGACGACGGGGGTCAAACAGGCCGTCGTGATCAAGGGGCGGTTCGCGGTACTGGATAACACCTTCAGTGGCTTTGACGAGGCGGGCTGCGTGGCGCTGGCGGTGCACCCGGACCGCTTCGAGCAGGTCCAGACACTCCTGTGCCGGGGCAATGAGTTCGAGGGTG
>CAZIWQ010000384.1:0-6448 GCA_964542355.1 uncultured Armatimonadia bacterium | reverse complement strand
GCGCTCCGCGCCTGCGTCCGCCAAGCCTCTCCGTCCCGGAGAGGGGGTGTCAGTAGGTGGGCGCCGGGAGGCGTGGCACCGTCGACCGCCCGCAGGGCCGAGTCAGCCCCGCAGCGAGACCGTTGCCGTAACACGCCAGCAGGCCCCCAGCAGCCCATCAGCCGGAGACGATGCTCCTGCGGTCGGTGCCGTCGCCACTTGACTGATGGGTCGCGTCGCCCCTATAATTAGACTATCGGCTAATAATCTAATCACGGTGCCCATCTCCGGCGGCAATGCGAGTGGATCAAGTCTTCAAGGCGTTGGCAGACCCGACGCGGCGGCGCATCTTGCGGCTGCTCAGCGGGCGTGAGTTGACGGCGGGGCAGCTTGCCGACCACTTCAGCATCTCCGCACCCTCGATGTCGCACCACTTCAACGTGCTCAAGCAGGCCGACCTGGTGACGACGCGCCGCGAGGGCCAGCAGATCTACTACCTGCTGAACACGACGGTGTTCGAGGATACCCTGGCCACCATCATGGAGCTGTTGGCTCCCGGTGGCAGCGACTCCGGAGGCGAGGGCAAGTGACGACGAAGACGGCACTACTCGGGGCTGTGCTGCTGATGGTGCTCGCGGCAGCCTATGCGATCGCGCTGTATCCCGCGCTGCCGGACCGCGTGCCGACACACTGGAACATGCGTGGCGAGGTTGACGGCTGGGGGACGCGGGCGGCCGGGGCCTTCCTCGTGCCAGGGATCATGGCGCTGTTCGTCGCGGGGATCGGGGTGCTGCCGTGGCTGTCGCCGCGGAACTTCAAGGTCGACGACTTCCGCGAGGTGTTCAACTACGTGATGTTCGCGCTGCTTGGGCTGTTCGCATGCCTGCACGTGGTGATGCTGCAGGCGGCGCTGCATCCCCAGGCGGATATGGGGCGGTGGCTGGTGGGGAGCATCTGTGTGTTCTTCGCGGTGCTGGGCAATGTGCTGGGAAAGGTCCGCCGCAACTTCTGGATGGGTGTGCGCACCCCCTGGACGCTGGCGAGCGAGCCGGTATGGACGGCGACGCACCGTCTGGCGGCACGCCTGATGGTGGTGGCAGGAATCAGCGGGGCGGCGCTGGTGCTTGGTGGCGCGCCGCCCGCGTGGTCGTTCGTGTTGATCATCGCCTCCCTCGCCGGTCCCGTGGTCTACTCGCTGGTGCTGTACAAGCGCCTGGAGCGCGCGGGACGGGCGTGAGCGGCTACTTCTCCATCGGGATGATGACCCCCCGCATGATGATATCCTGGGCGAAGATGAACACGATGAGGGTGGGGATGGCCGCGAGAACCAGGGCGGCGTAGACCATCGACTGCGGCGCCCACGACTGCATCTGCTGGAGCCACACCATCATCGTCCACATGTTCTTGTCCTGGCAGACGACGAAGGCCCACAGGAACGACCCGTAGGCGCCGGTGAAGGCTCCCAGGCCGATGACGGCAAGCACGGGGGTGGACATCGGCAGGCAGATCTTGGTAAACATCTGCGTCTCGCTCGCCCCGTCCAGCTCCGCCGCTTCATACAACTCGCGCGGGAGGCTGTCGAAGAACCCCTTGAGCAGGAAGATCGAGAAGCCATTGGCGGCCCCCGGCAGGATCAGCGCCAGGAACGTGTTGAGCATGTGTAACTGCTTCATGAGCAGGAAGTTGGGGATCGCGGTGACCTCGGCCGGGAACGCCATCGTCGCCAGGAAAAACAGCAGGATCTTGTATGTCTGAGGCAGGTTGTAGCGGCTCAGTGCGTACGCCGAGAGTGGATTGATGGTCAGGGTCAGCAGGACGACGCACGTGACCAGGATCAGCGTGTTGCGCAGGGCGCGCCCGTGGACGGAGATATAGGCCACCACATCGCGGTAGTTGCGCACGAGGAAGTCGCGCTTGATCGCGCCGCGGTCCGCCTGCATCGCGGTCCAGTCGGCCGCGTTCAGTGGCAGCGCGACCGACGCGAAGTCGCGGTAGCTGGTCCCGTACGCCTGGTTCATGGCGGCGACGGTGCGGAACTTGGCCGCCAGCCAGTTCCGGTAGCGCACCTGGGGCGTGTCGAGGCGGATGAACTGGGGCGGACACCCCTTCTCGTCCTCGAGGTAGTTGCCCCAGTCGGCTGCCGCGATCCCGTCGCGCGGGTACTCCTCGCTGAGCACCACGTCGGTCCAGGTCGTGATCGGCCGCCCCCCGCTAACACCATGGTAGGCCTTGCGGAGGTAGTTCAGGTCGTTCGCATAGCGGTTCTTGAGCCATTGGGTGAAGTGGGGGCGCGCCGCCTGGTCGAACTTGACGAACGGGTACGGCATCTCGGTGCGCACATACTTCAGCCAGTCCCGGGCGAAGTCGGCGTTGCGCGGCATCCGCTCCGGCAGGTTCACGTCGCCCATCGTCGTGATCGGCAGCTTGTAGCGGCGCGCATACGTCTTCGGGTCATTCGTCGGCTTGCCCGGTCCGAGCTCCTGGTTCGTCAGGAACTCGCGGAACATGCCCTCGACGGGAGCCGGGATGCGGAAGCGCGTGGGGAGCGCCTGCTTGAACTCCATCATCTCGGTATAGCGCAGGTCGCGGAGGGGCTGGAACACTCGCTTGTGCCATTCCTCGCGCCGCAGTTGGAGGTCGAAGTACTCGCGGTCATCGCGGTAGGCTGCGTTGAGCTTGTGGATATCGTTGCCGTAGCGCTTGGCCAGGAACCGCTGGTAGCGGTGAGCGCCCTCGAGGCTGATCTTGGGCTTGGACACCGAGTAGGCGTGGCCGGTGAAGGTGTAGGTGAGCGGGAGGGCGTCCTTCCAGGTGGTATAGTCGTCCACTTGCTGCTTGTTGACCTGGGCCGGCCGCTTCAGCTCGAGGAAGTCGCCGATATCCTGGCCGGTCGCGTAGTTGTAGAGCTGGGGGTCCTCGTTGTAGGTGCTCTCCGAGTACTTCCGAAACAGGGCCTCGTCGTCGACGAAGAAGGCCGGGATCAGCTTGAAGTCGTGGGAGTCGACGTTACTCGTGAACGAGTTGCTGACCATCAGCCAGAACGGCACGACCATGGTGATGGCGCCGAGGCCGAGGATGATATAGATGGCCGCAATCAGCAGGCGCGTCTTGGGGGCCTTGCGACCGACAACAGCAATATGAGGCATTGTCCAACCTCCGAGGTGAAAGCCCCCGCCCCGCAGGTGCCGGGGGGCGACGGGTGCGGCAGCTACTCCTTGGCGCTGGCCGTGCGGAACTCAAGCCGCGACAGGATGCGCAATTGCATCACGGTGAAGCCGATCAAGAGTGACCCCAGGAACCAGGCCATGGAGACCGCAAAGCCGTACTTGAGGTACATGTAGGCGTTGCGCCAGATCTCGAGCCCGAGGACGGTGGTGGCGTTGGCCGGGCCACCGGAAGTCATGATGAAGATCGGCTCAAAGCCGCGGAAGGCGCCGATGAAGGCCCCCACGAAGTTGATGATGATCAGGGCCCTCAGGAAGGGCACGGTAATAGTCCAGAACTTGGTGAAGAACCCGGCGCCATCGAGATCGGCGGCCTCATACATCTCCTCCGGGATGGCGCGCATGCACGCGAGGTAGATGATGCAGCCGGGGCCCATCCCCGCCCAGATCTGCGGGAGGATGACGCAGGCCATCGCCACCGCGGGGAGCATCGGGATCCCGAACACCGGGGAGGCATCGTTGAGGAAGTCCTGCGGGTCGGCCTTGAACAGCGCCGGCCAGACGTGGCGGGCGCCGTAGACGAGCACGGCGGCGCCGACCGCGGCCGCGGCAACGCCCCCGATCCGCTGCAGCCACCGTCGCCCCGCGTCGGCAGTCCGCTGCGTGAAGAGCAGCACCGCCGCGGCACCCGCGGCCCCGGCGACCAGCAGCACCCACAGGCCGGTATAGCGGATCCCCTGGACCAGCACGAGCAATCCCACCAGCGACCACACCACCCCCGCGATGCCGTTGAGCCACCACCAGATGCGTGCGGCGCGCTCACCGGTCGCGCGGCGGTAGACAAGCAGCGGGATCACACCGTAGGCGGGCCACATCCACCATGCCGGACGATCGGGCTCGCGCCGCACCCCGTGGAAGAAGCTCACGGCCAGCCCCGCCGCGATCCCGCACACCACCAGCACGGCCAACTCCTCGATGATCTCCGCCGCGGGACCATACACCTGGTTCAGGAAGCCATGCGGGCTCGGGTCATAGAACTGGCGCCACAGCATGTAGATGACCACGCCGGTCGTCACCGCCGGCAGGTAGTACAGGGTGCGGAAGAACACCTTCGCTCGCGGCACCTCGTGGAGCAACAGCGCCAGGCCGATGGGCGTGCAGAACCCGAGGCTGAGCATCATGATGGCGTACCACAGCGTGCGGTACATCGTGAGCCAGAAGTCCTTCGAGAACAGGGCTTGCGAGAAGTTCTCCAAGCCCACCCACGTCGTCCCGGAGATGATCTTGTAGTCCTGGAACGCCATCAACGAGCCGCGGGCCAGCGGGTAATACTGCCACAGTCCGATCAGCAAGATAGCCGGTAGCAGGATCAGCCACGCGTAGATGTTGCGCCGGCGCTTGTAGCCCACCGTCTCGGTGGCGGCGCTGGAGGTCTGCGCCTGGATCTGCGACGAGTAGTGTGACAGGCTCTTGCGCATCAGCAGGATGAAGGCGAGCGCCATGCAGACGACAACGATGGCCGTGATGATCGTGCGCACCCGCTTGACCTCGGGGGGGACGCGGCCGAGCAGCTTGGCGTTCGTCGCGGCCACGTCCTTCTTCAGAATCGCGCGGATGTCGTCCTGGCTGGGGTTGTCGAGCTGGAGCGCCTCCTCCAGCGGCAGGGTCATCTCGATATAGATGAGCTGGCAGTTCTTGCCGTAGGGCTCGGGCCGGGAGTTGGCGACGGTCTCACGGAAGACGTCGGCCCAGCCCTTGGGGACCTCGCGGAGATACTCCTGGTACCCGAACTCGCGCAGCCATTCGGGATTGACGAACTTGGCGAACCCGGCGTCGATGAAAGCCTGGGTCTTGATGCGCTTGGCCTCGGTGGAGGCGTAGAACTTGATGTACTCCCAGGCGGCCTGGAGGACCTCCGGGTCCTTGACGGTCGAGTTGATGCCGTACATGGTGGCGTTGATCTCGCCGTGGCTCTCGCCACCGGGCCCCCGCGGGATGGCTGCGAGCCCCACCTGGTTGGGGTTGACCTGGGCGATGTACTCGTCGCGCAGGTACTGGAACATCATGCCGATCTTGCCGCGCTGCCACCCGAGCGTGCCCGCGGGGTCACCGTCGACCACGCCCTCATACAGCTTCTTGTTGGGCTTGAGCTCGTCGAAGGTGTAGGTGCGGCCGCACTTCGGGCAGCGGGCCGAGGTCTCGCCGCGCTTGAACACCACGGGCTCGCGGTCATCCTGGCAGCGGGTCCACTTCTGCTTGCGCAGCTTCCAGTAGTAGTCGACGGCGGCGACGGCACCGTCGTCATCATAGGCGGCGCGCCAGTTGTCGTGGGCGTCCTTGATCACGGCATCGCTGCCCGCCGACCACAGGAAGCTCATGAAGTTCCACGCGGCACTGCTCTTGGTATGGAGCCCGAGACCCCAGATGCCCTCGTCCGGGTCGGTGATGCGCAGGGCGTAGTCGTACATCTCCTCCCAGTTACGCGGCGGCCGATTCGGGTCCAGGCCCGCCTTCTTGAACAGGTCCTTGCGGTACTGGAGGGCCATCACGACAATCCCGTAGGGAATCGACCACACATGCTCCTGACCATCCGGCCCCTTGCGCTTGATGACCTCCCACACCTGCGGGGGGATCAGCTTGCTCAGGTCGCTCTCGCGCTGCCAATCCGCGACATACTTGTCCAGGGGGGTGAGGAAGCTCTGCGAGATGAAGGTCTCTGACTGGCGGAAGTTGACGTAGAGCACGTCGGGGGCAACACCGCCGGCCATCGCCATCAGCGGGCCCGAATCCATGGCCCCGACCCCCTCCACCACCAGCCCCTCGAACGGCAGGAGCTCGACGTTGGGGTGTTTCGCCCGGTAGGCATCCGCAATTGCCAGGATGGCCTTCTGGTCGGGGGTCACCGCCTGGTCGCGCGTCGGGAGGTACTGGACCCGGAGAGAGATCTTCTTCGCGTACGCCTGCCCTGTGGCCAGAGAAATGCACAACGCACACAAAACAAGCGCCGCATAGTAACGGGGGCGACGCAAGATAAGACGCCTCCTAACGAAGAGGTTGTGGGGGGTGGGGACGGGTGTTTGTAGGTGCCCCGAGTATACCACGGCGTCGCGACAGGGGCAAGACAGGGGGACAGACAGGGGGACGGCGGACGACCGGCATTGGGCATTTGGCACTGGCACTTGGCAACGGCACACAGCACACGGCACACGGCGGAGGGCCAAGAGCCAGTCGTTCCGCCGCTCATGCCGGGTGCCGAATGCCGAATGCCGAATGCCAGACCCCAAGGGACACACCGGAGCTACGGC
>CAZIWQ010000383.1:0-6455 GCA_964542355.1 uncultured Armatimonadia bacterium | reverse complement strand
CCTGCGGCGCCTTGTCGGGCAGCGTGATCGTCAGGTCATACTTCCCGCTCGCCTTCTCCCCCAACACGCAGTTGATCTCGACGTGCACCCACTGCCCCGCCGTGAGCTGCAGCAGCGGTTTGCCATTCGCCGCCAGCCGACCGTCAGCAGTGGTAGTGAGATTGGGGCCCATGTTGTAGTGATAGGGGTCATCGCGCCAGTCCAGTGCCACCATCCCGCCCTGCTCCCACCGCAGGTCGAAGCTCATCTTCAGGCTGCCGCTCTCCAGCTCGAACGGGTAGGTGACATAGGGGAAGAAGGTCGGGCCGAGGCCGGCGGCATCGGTGAACTTGAGGCTGTGCTTCCCGCCGGCCGCGGCCTCATCCGTGACCAGTGCCGTCCCGGCACCCTTGTTGCCAACGTGCGCGTTGCGCTCGGACTCGCCGACGGCATAGTCCTCATAGTCCCGCCGGGGTGTCTGGCGTGCCGCCTGGTTCTCGGTCGGCGTGTAGTCCCAGACATCGCGCACCACCGGCACCTCCGGGCGCGGCCACGTTGCTCGCTCGGGGCTGGCATAGTTGCCGACCTGGCTCACGTCAATCGGCTTGAAGCCAAGCTGGAGCGCCGGTGAGGTGGGCTGGAGGGCATAGTTGCGCTGTGCCGGAGCCACAAACTGCGGGTCGGCGATCACGGCCCCCTCGTCCTGACCAAGCTTGAGCCAGGCGTTCCAGGTGTCCTTGCGGCGCACCCCCGTCAGCCCGTTGACAATCACCGGGTCGCCGCCCGCCCAGGCGAGGTTATGCGTGAACAGGTACCCCTCCTTCTCCGGCTTGCGGACCGTGTAGAGTGTGGCCCCCTTGCCCCGGTAGGAGAAGATATTCCGCTCGACCCGGTTCCCCGTGGTCACGTACTTGGTCCACACGCTCAGGTACGCCTGGTGCTGCTTGCCGTCAAGGCAGGTGTTATTGGCGAAAACGTTCTCCATGCCCCCGTTGACCATGTAGGCACCGAGCACGGTATTCCAGATGATGTTGTCGTGGACTTGCCATCCGCTGGAATGCGTGTCGAGGTAGATGCCCCACGAGTAGAGCGGGCCCTCGAGCTTCTTTGTCGCTGAGTTCGTCCCCCAGCCACCGGAGTCGTGCAGGATGTTGTGGTGGATCGAGTTGTTCCAGTTGAACTTGCGGTTGCGCTCCATCTGCTCGGGGATCGGCAGGCCCCAGTCATGGGCCGTCGCCGCCTCGATGATGCTGGTGTCCAGGGTCACGAGGTTGGAGTGGTGGCAGTAGTTGTAGGCGATCTCGCAATCCCCGCCGACATCCATGCCGATGGCGTAGCGCGGGGTGTCGTGGATATGGTTGCGGGTGATCTTCGTGCGCATCATGCGGTGGCCGTAGACCCCGCCGCAGCGGTTGTGGATGCGGCCCCAGCCGATGTCCCAGATGTAGCAGTTGTCCACCACGTTGTCGGTCACCCGCTCGTGGTCTTTCGACGAGCCGATGATGCTCACCCCGTCGCCCTGCACTGGGTGATGTCGCAGCCGGCCACGCGGCAGGCATGGGTGTCATCGCCGAGGTAGACACCGACCTCGGCATTGCGCAGGTCGCAGGCCGTGACAGCACAGTCGCGCGCGCCGGTCATCTGCACCGCCCGCCCGCGGCAGTCGCGGATCGCCAGCCCGCTGAGACGCACCTGCCGCACCCAGCGGTCCTGTGCCGGGTCGCCCTTGAGGACGAATGCCGAGGTGAGCGCCGGCACGATGACCTCATCAGCCTGCCCGAGGGCGCCGGTGGGCGGCCAGAAGTAGAGCATCCTGGCATCCGGGTCCACACACCACTCGCCTGGTGCATCCAGCTCCTCCGGCAGGCCGCACAGATAGTAGGGGTTGCCGACGCTGAGAACATACACGCCGCGCTCGGCCTCCACGATGCGCTTGTCTGCGTCGAAGCCCTTGACCGGGCAGTACTGGGTCTCGTAGCTCAGTGAGTCGTGGAACATCATCCACGCCCGCTCGGGGTGGGCCCACTTCGCGGGGTTGAGCTGCCCCGGGGCATAGACGAACTTCGTCTTGGTGCCCGCCTCAGCGAGGGCCGCATTCTGCAGGAACCCGCCGGTGCGCGGGTGGGCCGGGTCGAAGTTCGGGTAGCGCGCCCACTGCATCAGCCGGCCGTTGTAGTAGAGCTCGCGAACGCTCAGGTCCGGCAGGTCGACACCGGACAGGTCGGCCTGCAGGATCTTGTCGCGCCAGGGCTTCCAGCCACCGACGCGCCGTCCCCCGCTGAGCACGACCGGGCGCTCCCTGACGCCCTCGATGGCGAGCCCGCTGTCCTCAGGGCCGAGGGCAATCGGCTGGCTCAGGAAGTAGCTGCCCGGCTGAACGATGATGCGGGCGGGAGCACCGGCCGCGCGTGCCGCCTGCACGGCACAGGGCAGCGACGAGAACGGCTGCTCCCGGGCGCCGGAGTTGGTGTCCTTGCCGTCGAGAGCGACATAGAGAGGTTCCGCGGCGTGGGCGAGGGGGATCAGGGTGAGCAGGGCGAGCAGGGCAGCCGGCACGCGTGCGCGCATGGGGACGGGATCACCTCCGGGCAGTTACGCCGTCGGGGTCGCGGCCCAGGTGGGTGCGACCCGCGACCCCGGCGGCAAGCAAGGCCCGGGGCCCGGGCCTCGCGGGCGACCCGCGGTCCCCCCGACAGACGCTGTCCCCAATCTGTTCGTCACGCGCGCACCGGTTCCTGCAGGACAGTTGGCCCCGCGTCGCGAAATGCCAGCCCTACCCTCCCCGAAAGGTGGTTGCCGCCGTGACTTTGCGCGAGCGCTTCCAGCGGACCATGCACTACCAGACGGTCGATCGCATCCCCTTCTTCGAGTTCGGCTACTGGGCGGAGACGCTCCCCAACTGGCACCAGCAGGGCCTCCCGCCGGAGATCGACACCGAAGCCAAAGCCTACGACTACTTCGGCATCGAGAGCTGGGGCGGATTCCCCGTCCACATCGATCTGCTCCCCGGCTTCGAGACCGAGGTCATCGAGGACACGCCGGAGTACCGGGTGTACCGCAACGGAACGCGCACGCTGATGCAGGAGCGCAAGACCGGCATCAAGACGATCCCGCATTACCTGGAGTTCGGGCTCAAGAACCGTGCCGACTGGGAGCTGTTCAAGGCGCGGCTCGACCCCCACGACCCGCGACGCAGGCCCGAGAACTGGGACGCCCACGTCGCCGCCGCCAACGCCGCCGACTATCCCGTTGCCATCGGCACCGGCAGCATGATCGGCACCCCCCGCAACTGGATCGGGTTCGAGAACATCGGCCTGATGTCCTACGATGACCCCGACCTGCTCGACGACATCATCGAGACGCTCTGCGTGCTCGTGTGCACCGTCATCGAGCCCGTGCTCAGGGAGGTGCGCTGCGACTTCGGTGCCGGATGGGAGGACATCTGTTTCAACAGCGGCCCGATCCTGTCCCCGGCGTTCTTTGACAAGCACGTTGTCCCGCGCTACAAGCGCATCACCGACCTGTGCCGGCTCTATGGCGTCGATATCGTCGACACCGACTGCGATGGCAACGTGGTCCCCATCATCCCGCAGTTCCTGGCGGGCGGGATCAACACGATGTTCCCGATTGAGGTGCGCGGCGGCTCGGACCCGGTGGCGATGCGTGCCCAGTTCGGCCGCGAGCTGCTCCTGATGGGCGGGTTCGACAAGATGGCCTACTATCGGGGTGACGCGGGCATCGACGCCGAGCTGCAGCGCCTCAAGCCGACGGTGGATGAGGGCGGGTTCATCCCGTTCTGCGACCATCGCGTCCCGGCCGACGTGCCGCTGGATGCCTACCTGTGGTACCTGAAGCGCAAGCGCGAGATCTACAACGCCGGCGCGCGCGTGCCGCAGTACGATGAGGCGAAGCTGACCGCTCCCGCACCAGGCACGTGGACCGGGTAGCGCCTAGAGCCCCGGCCCAAGAGGCCACTTCCGGCCGGGTCTCTAGCGGCGAGATGGCTGTGAGTGGCCTCTGCGGGCCTCTGAGCGTAGCGTCGCGGCCTCAGTACGACTCTTCGGCCGCTCTTCTAGCTTCGACGAGTCCTTGACGCTCGGGGGGTGCCAGTCTATAATGGCATCAATCGCATACGCATACCGACTGTGACGGGGAATAGTAGGCGCGCGGAGGTTGACAGAGAGGCTGCCCGGTGAGGCCCGCAGGGGTCTCGAGGCTGGAAGGCAGCTATCCGAACCGCGCCGAATCTCGCCCCCGAGTCGCGGACTGAACAGCCGGCCGGGCTGCCTCCAGACAGCCCCCGCGCCTACTAGGGACCGCCGGAGCTTCCACCGTTAGCAGGAAGGCCGTATCGGAGCCGCGCTGCTGCGTCTCCCGCACGGACTAAGTGGGCCGCCCCGGCGGCCAACAAGAGTGGTACCGCGGAAGGCACCTCGCCCTTCGTCTCTTCTGAGACGAAGGGCTTTTCGTTTGGTGGTCGTGGTAGCCGGACCCTGGAGGTCAACCTGGTGACTCCCGTTCGTTGCACCCGCGCCGGCCTCATCCTGCCCTGCCCCCGCGAGGGGGCGAGCCAGCCAGCCGCAACCTGCTGACAATCTCAGCGCGGCGACGCGCAGGACAGGAGACGATCATGTCACGCCGAATTACCATCTTCGATACAACCCTCCGAGACGGTGAGCAGTCCCCGGGTGCGAGCCTGGGATTGACCGAGAAGATCGCCATCGCCCATCAGTTGGCCAAGCTGAAGGTCGACGTCATTGAAGCGGGCTTCCCCATCTCCTCGCCGGACGACTTCGAGGCGGTCAAGCGTATCGCCTCCGAGGTCGAAGGGCCCGAGATCGCCGGTCTGTGCCGCTGCGTCGAGAAGGACATCGACGCGTGCTGGGAAGCCGTCCGCCACGGCCCGAAGCCCCGGATCCATACCTTCATCGGGACCAGCAACCTGCACATCGAGTTCAAGTTCAAGAGCACGAAGCCGGAGGTGCTCGCGCGGGCGGTCCATGGGGTTCGCTTTGCCAAGGAGCGCTGCCCCAACGTGGAGTTCTCGGCCGAGGACGCCATGCGTACCGACCTCGACTATCTGCGTGACGTGGTTGAGGCAGTCATCGCCGCTGGGGCCACCACGGTCAACGTCCCCGACACCGTCGGCTATACCACACCGTGGGAGATCTACGACACCATCCGGTACCTGTTCGAGAACGTGCCCAACATCGACCAGACGGTCATCAGCGTCCACAACCACGATGACCTCGGCATGTCGGTTGCGAACTCGCTGGCCGCGGTCCGTGCCGGCGCCGGACAGATCGAGTGCACCATCAACGGCATGGGTGAGCGCGCCGGCAACGCCTCGCTCGAAGAGATCGTCATGGCGATCCGCACCCGTGCCGACATGCTCGACTGTGAGACCGGTATCGCGACGCAGGAGATCATGAAGACCTCCAAGATGGTGAGCAACCTCAGCGGCTTCGTCGTGCAGCCGAACAAGGCCATCGTTGGCGCGAACGCGTTTGCCCATGAGGCCGGCATTCACCAGCACGGGATCATCATGAACCGCCAGACCTACGAGATCATGAGCCCGGAGGATGTCGGGCTCTCCGAGAGCGTGCTGACACTGGGCCGGCGTTCCGGCAAGCACGGCCTGCGCAAGCGGTTGGAGGACCTCGGCTACGAGGTCCCCGAAGACCAGATGGCCGACATCTATGAGCGCTTCCTCAAGGTCGCCGACAAGAAGAAGCAGGTCTATGACGAGGACCTCGAGATCATCATGCGCGAGGCCACGACCGCGATGCCCGAGGTGTGGTCGCTGGTGAGCCTCCAGACTACCTCCGGCCCGCAGACGATGCCCACCGCCACCGTCAAGCTCTCCCGCGAGGGCGAGGAGTACCAGGACGCCGCGTGCGGCAACGGCCCCGTCGACGCCGCGTGCAAGGCCATCGAGCGCATCACGGGGATGGAGGTCACGCTGGAGGACTACTCATTGCGGAGCGTCTCGATCGGTAAGGACGCGATGGGCGAGGCGACGGTGCGGGTGAAGAGCAACGGTCGCGAGACGATCGGCAAGGCTGCCAGCACGGACGTCGTCGAGGCCAGTGCCAAGGCCTTCCTTAACGCCGTGAACCGCCTCCTCGTGCTCGAGACCCGGCGGGCCGCCGAGGACGGGGCGAAGTAGGCGGACGCGTCGCCGCGCCGGTATGCAGTGACCATGGGGCCCCCCTCTCTCCGAGGGGGGCCCCATGTCGTTGTAGCCCCCGACAGGTCCCTGCAGAAGCCCCAGAGACCTACCGGCTGGTGCCGTTGTAGCCCCGACGAGGGGCGGCCGTCCCGCAAGGCGGGACCACCAGCGGAAGCTGGTGGGAGGTGAGCCCCCTACACAACAGGAGCCCTGGTAGGGGCGGCAGAAGCACGTCTCACCCCCTGCGCGTGGCCTGTGCGTGAGCCATCCTTCTGCCGCCCCTGTCGGGGCTCCTATGGGGATT
>CAZIWQ010000382.1:3588-6458 GCA_964542355.1 uncultured Armatimonadia bacterium | reverse complement strand
ACCGAGCACCGCCAACTGCGTCGGCCCCGCGATCGACGGGGTGACGCGCCCCGGCCACCGCGACTACAAGTCACAGTTGCAGTGGACCTGCGCCGGCCCGGAGGGCGACTACGCTCTGGGCCAACTCGTGTTCGCGCGCGGCTACCTCCACTTCTCCGAGTTTCTCCCCGGCCAGTGCCATCTGTACCACAACGACGGGCACGTGGCCTGGGTCAGCCATACCGAGCCCCTCAAGCCCGCGGGCGTGCCCGACCAGCGTCACTACCAGGCCGAGATGCTGACCGGACTGCTGCACGTCAAGGCGGGGGATAGCCTGCGCGTGGTCTACACCTCCGACGGGGCCGCACTCACGATTGGCCCGCTCCGGCTCTACCGCCAGCCACCGGCCGGGGTCCAGGCGCTGTCGCCTGCGGACTGGGGCCGGCCCGCGCAGCAGTGGCTGAAGCTGAAGTGGCTGACCGGCCGGCTTGAAGCCGACACGATCACCCAGACCTGCGAGCTGTACAACCCCGGCGCGCTCCCACGATCCGTACAGCTCCGCGCAGTCGCGAGGGACTACTACGAGCGGCCGCTGCTGCAGAGCGAGGAAGCGGTCACCGTCCCGCCCGGAGGCAAGGTCAATCGTGCGTTTGCCTTCAAGCCTGGCGGCGACCGCCGCGTCCGCCTCACCGTCGCCGCCGACGGTGGCTACCCGCAGCAGCGGCTGGCGAAGTACTGGATCAGTGACGTGACCGACCAGCCCCGGCCCACGCACTGCCTCAACGGCGAGTGGGAGATGTGCCCTGTCGCGGCCGTCGAGCCCGGTCCGACGCCCCCCACGGACGCCTCGTGGCAGAAGATCAGGGTGCCCTCGCTCCAGCGGAATGACAAGGGCCATTGCGGGTGGTATCGCCGCTCGTTCGACGGTCCCGCGCACATCCGGGGCGAGCGCGTTGTGCTGCGCTTCGACCAGGCGATGACCGAGGCGTGGGTGTACCTCAACGGCCGGCCGGTCGGCCATGAGCTGCATGGCTCACAGCCCTTCACCGTCGACGTGACCGCCGCCTACCGGCCCGGCGCGCGCAATGACCTCCTGGTCGCCGTGCGCGACTGGATCGCCTACTCCCCCCGCAACCAGGAGCGCGTCCGCCACGGCGAGGCACCCATCTACAAGGATGGCATGATCGACGTGGCGGGATACCTGGCCGCGGCGAACACCGGTCTCGGCGGGCCCGTGTACCTCGAGGCGCGGCCGGCAGTGACCGTCGATGATGTGTTCATCGTCACCAGCGTCCGCAAGCAGCAGCTCAGCCTCCGCTACCGCCTGCGCAACGACGGGGCCGCCGACCAGGAGGTGACGCTGACGGCGCAGGTCCTCGACGCCGGGCGGGTGGCGAAGTCGCTGCCACCGCTGCGCCTCACCGTCCCCGCCCACGGTGTCGCCACCCGGACCATCGAGAGCCCGTGGAGCGATCCGCGACTGTGGTGGCCGGAGGACCCGCATCTGTACATTCTCCAGACCGACCTCCAGCCGGCCGCCGGAGCCGCCGATCGGCTCGTCACGCGCTTCGGCTTCCGCGAGCTGTGGATTGACGGCATCTCGCTGGTGCTCAACGGCGTGCGGACGAAGATCCGCAGCCAGTGGGCCAGCGGCGCCGGGGGGACGTGGCCGATGGCGCCTTTCACTGACCCCGGCGAGCGCGCGGCGGCGGCCCGGGCGTGGCAGGAGCGGTGGATCAGTGAGGGCGCCCATCAGCTCACGCGCACCCACGGGCAGGCGGGGGTCCAGGAGCTGTGCGAGGTCGCCGATGAGACCGGCCTGATGATCAAGCTCGAGAGCGAGTGCAACCAGGTCAGCTTCACCTTCGACCAGCGCTTCTGGAACGCGGTGATGGCGCACGAGCTGCGCGTGATCGACGTATACAAGAACCACCCGGCAGTGATGATGTGGAGCGCCGGCAACGAGAACATGTGGGGCTGGATCTACCAGGGCGAGGCCGCCAAGGTCCTCGGCAACCGCTGGCAGGTCAAGATCGTGAAGGCGATGCGCGAGTATGACCTGATGCGCCGCCCCATCGAGTGGGAGGCCGATGGCGACCTGATGGACGGCTGGGAGCACCACGCGCTGCACTACCCGCGCGAGCTGACTGATTCGCCCGCAGTGCCGGCGAGCGCCTGGTGGGGACCACTGGACGGCAAGACGGTCGTGCCATACTCCATGGGCCCGATCACGTTGGGCCAAAAGCCCCTGACGGTCGGCGAGGCCTTCTGGCCGGCGACGCTCAACAAGCCGCTCGGCGCGTCGGTGATCGTCGGTGATGAGGCCTACGCCAGCACCCAGGCCTATGCCCGGGCCTGGATGGAGTCCTCTACCTTCTTCATCAACGGCTTCCGCGACGTGGAGTTCGCGCTGATCGACACCTACAACCCGCTGTGGCTGCAGGCTCCGCAGGCGATCGTTCTCAAGCAGGAGGACCGTGCCTTCTACGGCAACCAGCCTGTGCGCCGCGACCTCAATGTCCACAATGACCTCCTCCGCCCGGCGGACCTGACACTACGCTGGGCGCTGACGGTGGGCGGCGAGCAGCAGAGCGGGGCGGAGCAGTCGGTGACGATGGCCCCCGCCGAGCTGAAGCGCATCAGCCTGGAGGTTCCATTGCCGGCGGTCAGCGCGGTCACACCCGCCCAGTGGCGGCTGGAGCTTCTCGAAGCGGGCCGGCGGGTGTACGCCGCAACGCGCGACTGGCGGCTGTATCCGCCGGCAAAGCTGACCGCCCCACCGGGCCTGAAGCTCTCCGTCTACGACCCGCGCGGCGACACGGCGAAGTGCCTCCGCGCCGCCGGCATCCCGTTTGAGCTGCAGGCGCAACTGCAGGCGCCTGCGCAGGGCG
>CAZIWQ010000382.1:0-3578 GCA_964542355.1 uncultured Armatimonadia bacterium | reverse complement strand
CTGCAGGAGGCGAGCGAACGCTACGCGCCCAGGATCCCGTTCGAACTGCAGGCGCAACTACAGGCTCCCGCGCAGGGCGCTCTGCTGGTGGGCCGCGAGGCGCTCACGCAACCGCCGGAGGGACCGTGGCGCGAGGAGCTGCTGGGCTTCGTGCGCGGGGGGGGGAAAGTGGCGATCCTCGAGCAGGCCGAGCCGCCGGACTTCCTCCCCGTCCCGCTCACCGTCGCGCGAGCGCGCCGGATCACCATGGCCTACACGCGCGCCACTGACCACCCACTCCTGGCGGGGCTGGATGACTGGGCCTTGCGCTGGTGGGCCCCGGACCACTACGTGAGTAGCAGCAACTACCGCAAGCCCCCGCAGGGCAACTTCCTCCCGCTCATCGACGCGGGCACCGGTGAGGGGATCGTCGAGACGCCGCTCTTGGAGGAGTATGACGGCACGGGCAGCCTGGTCTTGTGCCAACTGCTGCTGACCGAGAAGCTTGGCGTCGCGCCCGCGGCGACGCGGCTATGGCAGAACCTGCTCGACTACCTGGCCACGCCGCAGCCGTTCCGGCACAGCGGCGCGACCGCGCTGTTCGCCGGTGCCGACTGTCTCCTGCGCAAGGCCCTCACCGATAGCGCAGTGGTCCTCGATGACCTCACGGGCAAGCCCGAACGGCTGAAGTCACCGGCGTACCAGGTGGCCGTGGTGGATGTGGTCACCGCCCTCGATGATGCGCTAACGGTGGCGCTGCGTCAGTTCGCCCAAGCCGGCGGACATGTGCTGCTGCATCGCGCCACGCCCGCGCAGCAGAAGCTGGTGGAGACCGCCCTCGGCTGCCGCGTGCGCTTCTTCCCGGTCAAGGACGAGCCCGATGACATCCAGAACCACGTCATCCGGGGCGAGAGCGCCGGGCTGCTGGCGGGGGTATCCAACCACGAGCTGTTCTGGGGCAGCAACGCCTACTATGCCATCGCCCGCCACGAGGGCGACTGGTGGACGGGCTATGAGGGTGGTTGCCCGCCGGCGGAGTACATCGCTGACTACTACTGCGCTCCTGCGGACGGGGCGACCGGCGTGGCGAGGCTGACCCGCCCCGGCGCCCTGCTCCAGGCGGAGTGTGGCAGCGGATATCTAGCGCTCAACCAGTTGCGTCTCGACGAGACCGTCGCCGACTGCGCCGTCACCGTCGCCCGACTGCGCAGCCTGCTGTTGACCAACCTCGGCTGCACGCTGAGAAGCTCGGGCGGAGCCCGGCGCGCCCGCCAGCAACGTCTGCAGCAGTATGACTTCTTCAGCGTCGACCTCTCCCCATTCGCCAACCGCGGGCTGAAGGATGACAAGGCCGCCGGCCTCGTTGGCTGGACGAACCAGGGCGAGAACGACATGCGCGCCCTGCCCACGGGGCGTCAACTGCTCGCGGGGGTCCCGTTCCAGATCATGAGCCCCAAAGGTGCCATCGTCCTGTTCTCACCGATGGCCAACAACCAGGAGCTACCCAGGGAGGTGAAGGGCCTCAAGGTTGGGCGCAAGGCGGATGTGCTCTTCTTCCTCCACTCGGTCGCGTGGGGGAGCGAGCAGCCGTTCAAGTACCGCGTCAACTACGACGACGGGACTTCGGTCGACATTGCGGTGACCAACGGCCAACAGATCATCGACTGGTGGCAGGACCCCACGGCATCGGCTGACTCCCTCGCCCGCGGCGGCGGCTTCATCGCGTGGCAGGGAGACAACCCGATGCGCAAGGGCGTGGTCTTGCCCGGGTTCGAGTGGACCAACCCGCATCCGGACAAGTCCATCCGCGACGTGGACTTCGTGACCATCCCGGGCAGCAGCTCAGTGCCGGTGCTGGTGGCGATCACGGGGGCCGTCAGCCGCCCGCGCGAGGGTGTCGTGGTGGACGTCATCGGGACGGCGGGGATCAGGGTGCAACTGGGGACGCAGGTCGAGGAGGTGCTCTACACCGGCGTCGTGGGTGTTGCGCAGGAGAGCGCGTTCTACGCGCAGGCCGTCGCGGCTCACCGGGCCCTGGCGGTCGGTCAGAAGGTCACGCTTGTGGATGACGTTGTCACGCGCAACGGCGCCGGCCAGCGGCTCGCCTACGTCTATCGCGGGGACATCTACAACATCAACAACCTCCTCAACGGGCGGATCATCGGCGAGGGGCTCGGCAAGCCCGGCAACTTCGAGGGCAACACCCGCCAGCGGATGTACCTCGACAACCTCGGCTTCATCGCCTCACAACGCAAAGCCGGTGTCTGGGGGGTGAGCAAGCCATGAGGCAGATCTGGTATGTCGTGGGCATTCTCCTGGGTGCGTTGCCGGGGTCGGCGCAGGAGCCGGGGAACCTGCTGCCCAACGGCTCGTTTGAGTTGGTGGAGCCGCCGCGGCCCACCGCGGCGCTGATTGCCACGGGCCGCCCCGCCGCGCCCGAGGACTTCCTCCCGCGCACCTGGAGCTTCTGGGCGCAGGGCGGGGCGCAGGTGAGATTGCCCGCCGACCCGGCGCAGGCGCACAGCGGGCAGCGGTGCGCGCAGTTCGTGGCGAAGCAGGGCCAGGCCTACCTGCGCTACCAGCCACTGCCGGTGGCGGACCGGCAACCGTGGACGGTGACGCTGTGGGTGCGGGGGACGGGGAAGCTCGTGCTGACCGCGCTGGACATGACAACCGACCGGTGGAGTGAGGCACCGGTGCAGGCGTTCGACCTGCCGCCGGAGTGGACGGAGGTGCGGGCGCAGTGGAGGCCGCCCGAAGGCTGCCGCAAGTGGGGGCTCAACCTCACCAACCAGGGCCCGACGCAGTGCTCGATCGATGATGTCTCCGCCGGCGATGCGGATAGTCACCCGCCGCCGTGGCCGGCACTGAAGCCGCTCGGGCGTGATGCCGAGACGCTGCGGCTGCTCGACTTCGAGGCACCCCTCGACCCCGACGCCTGCTACGTCGGGGGGCAGGTGAGAGAGGTCGCAGGCATGCCCGGCTTCGGCCAGGCACTCGAGCTCGGCCCGGAAGGCTATGTCGCGTGCTCGGCGGATGAGAGCCTCAACCCGCAGTGCGGCACGATCGAGGTCTGGTGCAAGCTCCTGGCCCCCGGCGGCAACGGCCTCCAGCAGCCGTTCGTGAGCATCCCCGGCATGGAGGGAATGTGGCTGGGCAAGGACCAGTACAGCCATGTGGGGTTCAGCTTCAGTAGCGGCTGGGCGACGCTGTCGCATGCCACGATGCTCGGCTACGCCGGGAGTTGGGAGCCGTGCTGGCGTCACGTGGCGGCCTGCTGGGACAGCGCCGCGCTGCAACTGTTCGTGGACGGCAAGCTGATCGCGTGGCAGGACAAGCCGAAGCTGTCGCGGTTCCTCGGGCCGGAGCTGAGGATCGGGTCACCGGGGATGGTCGTGGATGACCTGCGGATCTCGTCGGTCGTGCGCTATCGGGTGAGGACGTAGGGGGGAACGGCGAACGGCATATTCGCCTCA
Organism: uncultured Armatimonadia bacterium; assembly: GCA_964542355.1. Lineage (GTDB taxonomy): Bacteria > Armatimonadota > Zipacnadia > Zipacnadales > JABUFB01 > CAZIWQ01. The sequence goes on along the minus strand of CAZIWQ010000382.1, from coordinate 123 downwards.
CCCCCGGCCCCTCTCCTTTCAGGAGAGGGGAGCACGGCACACGGCACACGACAGACGACAGACGACACACGGCACATACCCTCAGACACCCCCTCTCCGGAACGGAGAGGGGGCCGGGGGGTG
>CAZIWQ010000381.1:2562-6458 GCA_964542355.1 uncultured Armatimonadia bacterium | reverse complement strand
GGTGGCCTGGGCCTCCGGTGACGAGCCCGCAGTGCACTGGGTGCGGCTCGACCTGCCTGCTCCGCGCCACGTCTCGCGCGTCACGATCCACTGGGCGTTCGACAACGGCGCCTACTACGCCTCACAGCAGGTGGTGGTGGAGGTGCCGCAGGGGAAGGAGTGGGTGGCGGTGAGCGGGGCCAGGCTCGAGACGGACAAGGCCGGGACCCGGACGACCATCACGCTGCCGGCGATGATGGTGTCGGGTGTGCGCCTCCGCCAGCCCTCGGGAGGGGGCCCGGTCAGCCGCCCCAACATCATGTGGATCAGCGAGGTCGAGTTGATGTAGCAGGCGGCGATCGCCGAGGCGGGTACGGGGGTAGCCCGGCGAACTCAGGTCACTCGTCCGGCGGCTCCCGGTCGCGGCGCACCGGGTCGTTCCGGGGCGGGAAGGGCCATGTGCGGTAGCCAGGCCGGTCCTTGAGCATCGCGATGACCACCACGACGTGCGCTCCGGCGACGAGGAGGAGGACCAGACCATCGCCCCACTCGCCGCTGACGAGACGGCGCACTCCGTACACCAGGAATGCAACGCCCCCCACGGCGAAGGGCAGGAAGAACACGCAGCCGAAGAACCCCAGGGCGGACCAGCCGATCACGGCCTCCACCAGGCCCTGCCTCTTCGCCTTCTCGCCCGGTCGTTGATGCCCCACGTCCCCCTCCGGTGCGCGTCTCGCGGTGTGGCTACCGTGACCGACGTGGCCGCGGCTGCTTGCGCTCGGGCTCTGCCGGCTTGCGCTCCGGCTGTGCCCGCACGCCACGGACGATCCCCGGGACCACCGCCCCCAGCAGGAAGACCCCCAGCAGCACCAGGAACACTCCGTAGTCCCACTGGCCCTTGATCGACAGATAGATGCCGTACCCCAACAGGACGGCACCCAGGGGAAGACCGATGATCGCGAACAGCACGTTGAGGATGTTCGTCACTATCCGACCCATAGGAAAGCCCTGACTCCTTGTCTCGAGGCCGGCATTGGGCACATGGCATGCGGCACGTGACGAACGGCCACCGGCAGCGTGCATTGCGCCCCGACCTCAGGAGAGTGGTTCGCCCTCCGGGCTCCGGCGTCCTCCCTCTCGGGAAGTCCGTCGCTGTGCTATAATGCCGCCGTCGTGTCCTACCACAGGGCTGAGGAGGGTTCCCCCATGGCACGCCTGCTCATCGTCTACTACTCCCGCTCAGGCAACACCCGGGCAATGGCCGAGGTGATCGCCGAGGCTGCCCGGGAGGTGGCCGGGATCGCGGTCACTGTGCAGCCGGTCGCTGACACCACCCCCGACGATCTGCTCCAGCACGATGGCATCATCATGGGATCGCCGGTATACTACGGCACCATGGCCGCCGAGCTCAAGCAACTCATCGATGAGAGTGTCTGCCATCACGGGAAGCTCGACGGGAAGGTCGGTGGGGGCTTCGCCTCCTCCGGCGGTCTCGGCGGCGGCAATGAGACTACCGTCCTGGACATCGTCAAGGCCCTGATGATCCACGGCATGGTGGTGAAGGGCGAGCCGGGCGGAGACCACTACGGCCCCGTCTCCGTCGGCGCTCCGGACGAGCGCGCACGGGGCGAGTGCCGCAAGTGCGGCCGCATGGTCGCCGAGCTGACTGTCAAGCTGCACGGGTAGGAGAGTGCTGCCGATGGACGCTCGCGCCGCCTTCACGCTCGCCGAGTTGGTCCCGCAGGGGACCCTCGAGGACCTGCGCCGGCTGTTTGCCGATACCGTCGGTGTGCCCATGGTGTTCACCGACGCGAGCGGCCGGCCGGTCACCGGCGTCGGTGACCCGCTGGACTTCTGTGGGACATTGGTGCAGGGCACTGAAGCGGCGACCCTGTGCCTGCGACGCAAGCAGTGGAATGTGCCCGAGCCGGCGGTGGAGGAGCCGATCCGCAGGAGCCACTGCGGGACGGCCCCCGTCGCTCATCGCTGCCGGGGCGGCTTCCGTGACATTGCGGTCCCGATTGTCGTGGAGGGGCAGACCATCGGCTTTGCCGTGTTTGCGCGCAGCCTGACGGCGCCACCCGATGTCGCGGCCTTCCGCGAGATGGCGGTTCGCGGCGGCATGGCGCCCGAGGTGGGGGAGGCCGTCGCCGCACGCGCTCTCGTGCTGCCGGCGGAGAGGATCGCTCACGTCGCCGAGTTCTTGCAGGTGATCACCGGCCTCGTGGCACGAGCCGCCTACGAGACGATCCGGGCGCGGCAGGTGCTCGAGCTCGAGCAGCTTCGCGACGACCTGACCAGCATGATCGTCCACGACCTCCGCACGCCGCTCACCAGCATCATGGGGGGCCTGCAGACAATCGTTGACGCTGACTACGACCCCGAGCTCACCGCCGAGTTCGTCCCGCTGGCCCTGTCCTCGGCCGACACGCTGCTCGAGATGGTCAACACGCTGCTCGACATCCACAAGCTGGAGCGCGGCGAGATGAAGCTGGACCTGGGGCCCGTCGACCTGTCGGCCGTGGCGGCGACGGCGCTGGACCAGGTGAGGGGGTTGGCGCGCGAACGGGGCCAGGAGCTCACCTCCGACCTCGACCCCCACTGTCCGGTCATCCAGGCGGACCAGGACAAGCTGCGGCGCGTGGTGGTCAATCTGCTGGGCAATGCCGTCAAGTTCACCCAGGATGGCGGCCACATCGGGCTCTCCGTGCGCTGCGAAGCCGGCGCCGTCACGCTCGCAGTCTCCGACGACGGGCCGGGCATTCCCCCCGAGTACCAGGAACGGATCTTCGAGAAATTCGGCCAGGTCGAGAGCCGCGTGCAAGGGCACCGTCACTCCACGGGTCTCGGTCTCACGTTCTGCAAGATGGTGGCCGAGGCCCACCAGGGCAGCATCCGCGTCGACAGTGCCCCCGGACAGGGCAGCACCTTCACGGTCGCGTTCCCCCTCACGACTGCCTGAGCTTTCGCTCCCGGGGAGGTCTTCCGCCGTCGGGGAGGAACCCTCCGGGGTTTGTGACTGCCTGATGGCGCACACTCTCACCACGGAACCTGGAGGCCTCGCATGATCCTCATTGTCAGCATGGGTGAACCGGACGGCTATCGCACGCGGGGTGATGGGTGGGAGTGCAAGATGCGCTTCGAGGAGATCACCGGCCACCCGGCCCTGATTGCGCACTACTCGCGGGTCAACCCCGACTTCGTCCAGCACTACCCCTTCCGGGCGATGTTCATCATGGGGTTTGGCTACGGGTGGGAGAAGGTGCCGGTTGCCGCCACCTATGGCATCAACGACGTGCTTCACACCGTCGACCTCCCGGTGCTGGGCGCGTGCGGTGGCCACCAGCTCATCGGCTGGCTGTTCAACAACGATGTCCGGAAGCTGAAGGGGTTCCGCGACCTGCCGATGCGCAAGCTGCATCCGGGCGAGCCAGACTGGCAGCACGTCTACCACCCCGGCTACTTCACCGAGACCGGTGTGCAGCCCATGGAGATCGTGCAGCGCGACCCCATCTTCAGGGGGCTCAAGCAGCGCTTCTGGGTCCCGGAGTCGCACTACTGCGAGGTCAAGCGGCTGCCACCCAACTTCGTCCACCTGGCCCGCAACGACAACTGCGAGCTGCAGTGCTTCCGCCACCGCGACAAGCCGCTCTATGGCGCTCAGTTCCACGCGGAGGTGTGGACCGAGCACTACCAGGACGGCAAGCAGTTTATCACGAACTTCTTCCGCCTCGCGGGGCTGACGAAAAGCTGATAGCGAATAGCGAATGAGCTGATAGCGAACGGCGAACGGCCGGCATTCGCCAAGTGCCGAATGCCGTCCGTTCGCCGTTGGCCGTTCGCCGTTCGCCGTTCGCCGTTGGCTATCAGCTCATTCGCTATTCGCTATTCGCTGCCGTTTCCCCGCCGTTCCCGTT
>CAZIWQ010000381.1:0-2462 GCA_964542355.1 uncultured Armatimonadia bacterium | reverse complement strand
GCTATCAGCTCATTCGCTATTCGCTATTCGCTGCCGTTTCCCCGCCGTTCCCGTTCCCCCCATCCGCCCGAACACTCTCACGGCCTCGACAAGCAGCAGTGCCGCCAGCGCCACCAGCAGGAGTGCCACCCACGGGACCGGCGAAGCGGGAAGCCCCTTGAACGCGCCCGCGGGTGTCAGGAACCCCTCGGCAACGCAGCGCAGGAGCGCCCACGTGCTCATCACATACATCAACGCCGTCGGGACTGCAGTAATGGCCCATACCCAGCGGGCCCGGTAGGTCTGGTATAGCCAGACGCTGATGCCGATGAAGCCGAGGGCGGCGAGGAGCTGATTGCTGGCGCCAAACAGCGACCAGAAGACCTTCCATGCCGGGACCGGGTTGCCGGCGGCGTCGAGGCTCTTGTGCATCACGAACAGGAGCGGCACGCCGGCGGTGAGCGCAGTCGCGACCAGTGCGCCGGCCCGGCTCCGCCACCCGGTGAGCTCCTGCATGATGTAGCGCCCCAGGCGGGTGCACACATCCAGCGTGTCATAGACGAAGGTCGTGAAGGCCAGTAGCGCAAACGAGATGCCGAAGGTCACGGGCACGCCGACGACTCGCATCAGACTGGCGGTGCCCTGGGCATAGATCATGTTCGGCTTCCCGATGAGACCGGCCGCCGTCTCCCGTGGCAGCATCATCACGCAGCACAACGCCACGACCGCGACCATCCCCTCGAGCAGCATCGCCCCATAGCCGACCACCCTGGCGTCGGTCTCGCGCTGCAACTGCTTGGAGGTCGTGCCGGAGGCGATGATGGAGTGGAAGCCGGAGCAGGCACCACAGGCGATGGTGATGAACAGGACAGGGAACAGGGGGGTGGCGTCGCCCTTCGGAGAGTGCCAGACCAGGGTTGTGAACGCCGGGTAGAGTACGGTCTTGCCACCGAACACGATCCCGAGCAGCCCGCCTGCCAGGGCGACGAACAGGAAGTAGCCTCCCAGGTGCCCGCGCGGCTGCAGCAGCAGCCACATCGGCACAATCGAGGCAACAAAGCAATAGGCGAGCAGGAACACGTCCCACACCTTCTGGGCCTGCGCATCGCTTAGCCCCGTGAGCCCGGCCACATCGAGAGGGAGGTATTGCCCCATCCAGATCGCGAGCCCCACCAGCGGGAGGAAGATCACGGTGGCCCACCCCAGGGGGAGCTTCAGGAACCGCATCGCGAGCCCCATCAACACCGGCAGGGCCAGGTACAGGAGCGAGGAAGTGGCAATCCCGCCGCCGGTGACCGTCAGCCCGTTCTCGAGCTTCTGCACACCCACAAACGAGCCGGCGACGATGTCGGTGAAGGCGACGACGATGTAGACGATGGCGACCCACACGAAGCTGAGGAACAGGATGTAGGCGCGGCGCGTCATGTGCTCGCGCACGACCTCCGCGATGGAGCGGGCCTGGTGCCGGATCGAGGCCACGAGGGCCCCCATGTCGTGGACTCCGCCGACGAAGATCGAGCCCAGCACGATCCAGAGCAGGGCCGGCACCCAGCCGAACATCACGCCGGCGAGGATCGGGCCGACGATCGGGCCGGCCGCAGAGATCGCCGAGAAATGCTGGCTGATCAGGAACCGTGGCGGGATCGGGACATAGTCCACGTCATCGCGCAGCGTGACGGCGGGAGTGGGAGTGTCCGGGTTCAGCTCCATCAGTCGGCTGAGGAGTGAGCCATACCAGCGGTAGGCTGCGAGGAACACAAGGGCGCAGACGAGAGCGACGGCAAGCAGAGACATGCGTGAGGGTCTTCCCTTCGGCAGGCCAGGTGGCGGGTGTCTCAGCCCCGTCGCCGGCGGGCAAGCGCCCGCCCGACCGGCGTCCCCTCCCCTCGTCGGCCATCCGCCAATTCCCCGCGACCTCACCGGTCCCCTCCAGCCCCGATGCCGGCGCCGCTGCCGTCGTCGTCTGTAGGGCGCGTCCCGCAAGGCGGGACCCCGCCGCCGTTGCCGTGCGCCGTACCGGCCTCACCCCCCGGCCCCCTCTCCGTGCCGGAGAGGGGGTGTCAGCAGGTGGGCATCGGGGCGCGTGGGACGTCGCCGTCAGACGTTGCCGTTCCCCCCCTCTCCGGCACGGAGAGGGGACGGGGGTGAGGCAGATATGCCGTTGGCCGTGCCGTCTGTAGGGCGCGGGCCTGTACCGCGCCGCCGTGGTCCCGCTTGCGGGACCACCCTGAGCCCGCGAAGCGGGAGAAGGGTTGCCGTTGGCCGTGGTAGCAGCGATCCCCCGACCGCGATGGCTTGGCGCCCACCAACTGCCACGCGCACGGGCACAGGGCACTCTCCTCCCACGCGACTCCACGGCGATTGTCGTGCGTCATTGCGTCTGCCATCCGCGCCCGACAGGGGTGTCGGGCGCATTCCGTAACGACCTCTGCCGGCTTGTCCGGCAGGTGAGACAGACTGAGTGGCTACCAGCGACCCCGAGT
>CAZIWQ010000380.1:3127-6464 GCA_964542355.1 uncultured Armatimonadia bacterium | reverse complement strand
CGCTCAGGGGAGCGCTCCTACCACGGCAAACGGCAAAGGGGAAACGGCGAACGGCAAACGGCTCGCGCTCGGGGGAGCGCTCCTACGACGGCCGGGCGTCGCCGTTGCAGGACGCGTCCCGCCAGGCGAGATGGTGCGCCGCAGTGACGTCCTGCCCCTCCACGCCGTGCTGCTTGCTCAGCTCGATGAATTGCTGCACCCGCCGCAGTGGCGTGGCAGGCGTGATCGGGCTCCCCGTGCAGTGGATGAACCCACGGGCGGTCCGCCCGGCCGCCGCCTGACGCGCGAGTTCGCCCTCCAGCGCCTGGCCACCGCCACTCTGCAGCACTCCCACCGGGTCGATATTGCCGAACAACGAGACACGGTCGCCAATCTGTGCTGCGATGACGGCGACGTCGTTGACATACCCCTTCATGCTCGTCTCCATGCTCAGGCCATCCGCGCCGAGGGATGCGATCTGCTCCAGCCGGTCGGCGATGCCACCGAAGTAGATCAGGATCGCCCTGTGCCCCAGGCGCTGGACCTCGCGAACCATCTCCCGCATCGCGGGCAGGCAGAAGCGCTCATAGTGCGCCACCGAGATCATGTCGTTCGTCGCCAGGGCGTCATCAAGGTAGATAGCATCAGCGCCGGCGGCAGCGAACCGGCGGATCGTCTCGATGCTTTGCTCCAGCAGCCGGGCCGACAGGTACTCGATCAGCGCGGGATCCTCCAGCATCAGACCGAACAGGTTCGTCAGGCCCACATGCTCCCCACACAGGTACAGCACCCCGCACACCCCGCCCGCGACGATGAAGTGGTCGGCACCATACGCCGCCACGGCGGCGTCGAGGAAGTCGTTGGCGCCGGTGGCGAGTTGCTCCTCGGCCGTGACGGGAGCCAGACGAGCATCGACGTCGTGGCGGTCGAAGACGAACTGAGTCTCATTGGCGTGGTAGTCGTGGGCATGGCCGGTGCGGGGGGCAACCAATGGGGCCAGCTCGCCGCTGCGGCGGTCACGACGGCACGGCACGCCATCGTGCACGACGAACTCGATGTGCTCGCGGGTCTCGCGGGGCGGCGCGCTCTGGGGCTGCAGGAGCTCGAACGGCGCCGCCGCCAGCATCTCCCCGAACAGTGCGACGTGCGCGGCGGGCTCACTGTGGAGCCAGCGCTCGACCTCCCACTGCGGTCTCCCCGTCAGCTCGTCGAAGTGATCGAGATGATAGAGCTGGTTGTACAGCGAGGTGACGGGGAAGCGGTCGAGCGGCTTGCCCGCCAGTGCGGCGTGCACGCGCTGCTTGTCGGACAGTGGGGACACGGCCATGCCGGCATACTCCTTTGCTCCGGGCGACACGTTGACTCGCCCGGAGCGTTCTCCTACACTCGCACGGGGACCTCTGCGCCGTCATCCCGGACCACGAAAGGCAGTGACCCGACATGAACCTGATCTGCATCATGCTCGACAGCTTCCGGCAGGATCACGTGGGTGCCTACCACCAGGGGACGGGGCCGTTTGCCGACGTGCCCGCCTGTCAGACTCCCAATCTCGATCGCTTCGCCGAGAGCGCCATCCTGTTCGACAACTGCTACCCCGACGGTCTCCCGACGATCCCGGTGCGCACGTGCCTGATGACCGGGCAGCGCACGCTCTCGTTCCGCCCCTGGCAGCCGCTCACTGCCGAGGATGTCACGGTCGCGGACTTCCTCAAGGGGGAGGGCTACATCAACGCCATCATCTCCGACTGCTATCACTACCGGCGCGAGGGGATGAACTTCCACCGCAGCTATCACTGCTACCGCTGGATCCGGGGACAGGAGTATGACCCCTACGTCAGCTCGCCGCCGCGGCGCAGTGTGGATGACTATGTGAACGAGCACTATGACGCGATGTGGCGAGGGCGCGTCGCCCAGTTCCTCGCGAATACGGATGACTTCACGCAGGAGCGCGACTGGTTCCCGGCCCAGGTGACCGAGCAGGCGGTGGAGTGGCTGCGCAAGAACCGCTGCCACCCGCAGGTGTTCCTGTGGCTGGACTACTTTGAGCCGCATGAGCCGTGGGACCCGCCGGATCGCTTTGATACCTACACGGATCCCGCCTACACCGGCAAGCGCCTGATCATGCCGCAGGGCGGGCCGGCCGAGACGTGGGCCAGCCCCCGGGAGACCCGCCACATCCAGGGCCTCTACGCCGGCGAGGCAGCCTTCGTCGATCACAATCTGGGGCCGCTGTTCGCGGCGCTGGAGGAGCTGGGCTACTACGAGGACAGTGTGATTGCCATCATCGCCGACCACGGCCACCCGCTGTGCGACCACGGCAAGTTCCTCAAGGGGCCGGACCGGATGTACAGTGAGCTCTTGAAGGTGCCGTTCATGGTCCGCCTGCCCGGGGGCCGGAACGGCGGCCGGCGCACGACGGCTCTGGCGCAGTTCCAGGACGTGCTGCCGACGCTGCTGGATGCCATCGGGCTGGGGAGCAACATCAGCTCGATGCACGGCCGGAGCCTGCGGCCGGTGCTGGAGGGGGAGGCGGAGCACTTCCGCGAGGCCATCATCACGGGGTTCAAGGAGGGGGAGGACCGCTGCATGCGCGACGAGCTGTGGAGCTATGTCGCGCGCCCGCAGGGCCAGCCGGACGAGCTGTACAACCTCGTACGGGATCCGCGCGAGCGCTGCAACCTGATCGACGAGCACCCCGACGAGGCACGGCGCCTGGCCTCGGCGTTCGGCAGCTACTTCCGCCGCCGGGGCTCGGGCCCGATCTCCGTCAAGGGTGTCCAGGGCAAGTACGAGATGGGCTCCGGAGCCGTAGAATAGGCCGGGGAACACGAGTGAGGTGTCGCACGTGAGAGCTGCACGGTACGCTGCGCTAATGATTCTGCTGATCGGGCAGGCCCTGCCCGCCTCCAGTGCCCCGGAGGTGCTCCTGGCCATCGCGCCCGGGGCGCGGATCGAGCCAGGCAAGTCGCAGGAGCTCAAGGTCACCGTCACCGCCGAGCTACTGGCGCGCCACCCGGCGCTCAGCCTGCTGGCACGCCTCGACACCCCCGCGCTGGACGGGTCGACATTCACCATGCGGATCGCCGTCAACGGGGCGACGGTGGATGACACCCGCCTGCTCAACAAGCCGCTCGAGACCGAGATGTTCGGCGGCCTGATCCTGACCTGGTACGGGCAGGATCGGTTCCGGGTGGTCTACTCTCCGGACTACGCGAGCGCCAACCGTGAGGACAAACCAAGCTGCCTGATCGGCGGCCATGCCCACGACTTCGTGCTCGATCTCGCGGGCCTGCTCAAAGCGGGGGAGAACACACTCGCCCTGACCCACGGTGAGCCAACCATCAAGAACCCCCTGGTG
>CAZIWQ010000380.1:0-3117 GCA_964542355.1 uncultured Armatimonadia bacterium | reverse complement strand
GCAGCTCCGGCCCCCCCAGCCCGAGCCGTTCGAGCAGCCGGTCGGGCCGGTTGACTACCGGGTGACGCCCGTAGCGGGCGGCGGGTTCGCGGTGGAGTTAGCGGGCCGTCGCGTCGTGGTCAGAAGCAGTTTCTCGTTCCCGAACGTGGGCTGGAACACGCTGGGCGAGCAGCGCGATCCGGGCTCGGAGGCCGGCTGGCAGCCGGAGGCCACGCCCCTGGTGCAGGGCAGCTACACAGTGCGGGCCACCGGGAAGGCCTACCGGCTCGAGCGTCGCGTGGAGTCCCGGCGTGACCATGTCGCCATCGCCGACAAGCTGACCAACCTCACCGATCGGGACCTCCACATTAGCCTGCGGCATGGCGTCGTGACGACCGGTCTGCTCAAACCACAGGTGTGGGTGCGGGGCAGGCCGGCGCGGCTGATGGACAGCAACGACAGCGGCGGCGACAACCCCACCGTGTTCCTCCAGACCGGCGGGCAGGGCTTTGGGGTGGTGGCGGAGGATGATGTGCTGCGCGTCCAGTCCAGCCTGGTTGCCAGCCCGGCGCTGCAGGAGGCCGGGCTGATCGATCACCACTTCATGATTGCGCCGAGAGAGCAGTATGAGATCCGCTGGTCGGTGTACCCCGTGCCGGGGGGCGACTACTACGACTTCGTCAACGCCGTGCGCCGCAACTGGGATACGAACTTCACGATCCCCGGGCCGTTTGCCTTCCCCCCGCACCCTCGCCAGGGCGCCGGCGAGGTTCCGGACTACAAGGCGTGGCTGGACAATGGGGGGATGAACTACGTATCCCTGATGATCCCCAATCCGCGCCCGGCGGTGCTGGCACACGGCCTGGCGTTCCTCGAGGAGCGAGGGGAGCAGCAGGACCTCAAGGCGCAGGCCGACATGCTCCGCTCCCTGAAGCCGGGGCTGAAGGTGCTGCAGTACCTGCACGTCTACATCACTCGCTCCGATGCCGCGGTGGACGAGTATGCCGAGGACCGGGCAATGGGCCCGGACGGGCGCCAGTACGAGTACAGCGCCGGAGCCTGGAAGCCCCACTTCTGGCTGTTTGTGCCGACCACCACCAACGCCTACGGTAAGGCCATGAACAAGACCTTCGACCTCGTGCTGGATGAGTTGGGCTTCGACGGGGTCTACTGGGACGAGATGGCTTACAGTGCCCACAAGGAGCTATATCGCCGGCGCGACGGGCACTCCGCCTTCCCTGACATGGCTACGATGACCGTGCAGACGCCCGTGGCGATGATGGCCCTCGAGTGTCAGGGCTACCAGGTGCAGCAGGCGCGGCGCGTGCTGGATGCCGGCAAGGTCCTGATCGCCAACGGACAGCCCGTGACAGAGACGATGACCCGCCTCCACTTCCCCCGGTTCATCGAGGCGTGGCACCCGAGCAGCCTGCGTACCGCGCACCTCTACTGCCCCGTGGCCCTCAGCTCGCCGGACCGGATCAGGAGCGAGGCGGACCTCGGCACGAGCATCCGCGAGCATCTCGAGAACGGCGGGCTGTGGTACTACTACCTGGGCTGGAACCGCGTGCGTCTGACCCACCCGAACCCGTGCGCCCACATGTTCCCGTTCACCCCGATTGAGCTGCATGCGGGGTACCTGATCGGGCAGGAGCGGATCCTGACGTGTCGCTCGGGGCTGTTCGGCTGGGGGGACAAGTCCGAGCACCGAGCGTTCGTGTATGACCATCAAGGCCGGCTGCAGCCCGACTTCGCCGCTCCGATGCGGACGATCGCGGGCCGCACGTACACGGAGCTCCGGCTCCCCGGCGGCTGGATCGCCGCCATCGAGCGGGTGCCGTAAGCGGCGAATCCCGGCGACACCATACCCGGTTGCTCAACGCCCGCTTGGGGCCGGCTACCCGAGAACCCTGTCCACGCGTTGCTTGACGTGCTCGATCTCACGCGATACCATCCCCGACATGCCACGCCGTGCGAGGGTCGTCGCACCCGGGCTGGCCCACGATACCACCCAGCGTGCCAACCGCTGCCACGACGCGTCTGTGTGGAGGGCACCTCGTGCGCACGCAACAGCCCGGGTGACGCCCGGCGGGTGTTGTGCGGATGACATAGCCGCCACTTCGGCAGGGCCGGCGGGCGGGCTGGGAATACGTTTGAATGCCCCCGGACTGCCGGACTGCGGGGAATGGGGACACAGGAGGAGTGCATGCCAGTTCAGGACCTGAAGGTGCTCGTGGCCGTGATTGAGGGGCTCACCAAGACTTGTGCGGAATTGGTGGTCGAGGTCAGGGCGCTGAGGGAGGCGCTCGGCACCGGCGGCCTGCCGGATGTCCCGCTCGGTGGTGACACCAGGCCGCCGCGGCAGCCGCGCCGGCAGGCTGATGGCTTGCCGGCCACAGGGGGAGGGAGCCGGCGGTCCGCCCTCCCGGGCCCGAGTGCCAGAAGCGGACCATCCGGCTCGCCGGCGGTGGCGTGGCTGGAAGCCCGCGGTCTTCGGGTGGAGCGCCACGCCGGGGGCGATGGCGACGAGAAGACGCTGCTGCCTCTGGCCATCGAGATGGGTGACCACCTCGGCGACCTACGGCCGCTATACGACGCGATCCGTGACGCGCAGGCTGACGGCCGCGACTTCATCATCAGCCTCAGAGACCGGACGGGCGCGGCGGTCTCGCGGTGCGTCCAGTGGGCGACCAGGTTGCAGGAGCGCGGGCTGCTGCTCGATGTCAACTACAGCCGGGGCACCCGCACGCTGTCGGCCCGGGCCCAGGCCGGCGGACTTGCTCAGGCGTTCTTCTCCGGCCGCTGGTTCGAGCTCCACCTGAAGGCGAAGATCGAGCGCCTGCTTACCGCCCGCAAGCTCAAGTTCGACACGCTGATGAACGCGTGCGTCCGACTCCGCAATGGCCGCAGCCGCGAGCTTGACCTGTTCTTCCTCGTCGGCCAGGAGCCCATATGGATCGAGTGCAAGACCGGGGGCTACCACGACCAGCGCGACCGCTTGCGTAGACTGCGCCTGCAGATGCAGATCCCGCCGGAGCGGAGCATTCTGGCAGTGCTTGATCTGCCGGCTGCCGCCGCCGCCGAGAAGAGTCGGCGCTGGGGCCTGGCGGTCACTGGCACGGACGGCGTTGGCGACGC
>CAZIWQ010000379.1:0-6475 GCA_964542355.1 uncultured Armatimonadia bacterium | reverse complement strand
GTGGTGTTGGTGGGGGGCGCCGCCAGCGCGGGGGGGTCGGGCGGCCTGCCGGGCGCCCTCGCGCGCCCCCCGGTCGGGGTGGGCGGCGGGCGCCGCCACACACGACTCCCCCGCCGCCGGGTCATCCCCCGTGCGCGAGCAGCAGCACATCGTGCACCTGGTCCGCGAGGACGAACGCGCCGCGGAAACGGTACTGTGCGGCGAAGCCCGCTTGCGAGAGGGCCGCCAGCCTCTCACCATCGCACTCGGCGACGCAGGCGTGGACCTCGCCGGCCCCGGCCAGCCTGAGTGTCTCGCGGACCAGGAGCGGCGCCTGGTCCAGATAGTGCGGATGGACGACGAAGTCGAGTGTCCTCAGCCCCCGCTCGAGTGGCGAGCCCAGATTGAGGACGAAGGCATAGCCCACGATGCTGCCGGTGGACGTCTGCAACACCGTCACGAGGCCGCGCCCGTCCTCGACACAGTGGAGGGCCGCGATGAAGGTCGGGACCTGTGCGGCCAGCATCACGAAATGCCAACGCCGACGGGCCTCGATCCATGGTGCGGAGAAGTCGAGCAGCCGGTCAATGTCGTGCCGGTCGCCGCTGTGGCCGGGGCGGACGCTTACCTTGCCACCGGGGGCGAAGGTGCGCGCATCCAGCTCGGCAAAGCTCGCGGCGACGCTCGGTTTGATGAGCCCCATCGGCCCGGACGTGCCGGTCGGGGGGATGAACTCGAAGCCGAACTGCCGGTAGATCCGGCCGGCCGCCTCGCCCGCGGAGCACAGCAGGCAGTTGCCGAGAGGCTCGGCGTTGAAGTGGTCGACCAGTACCCGCGTCAGCTCCCGGGCCACCCCCTGCCCGCGCCACTGAGGGTCGGTGTAGACATGGCCGAAGTTGCCGACCCCGGTCCCGTGACGGGGAATGCCATACCACTCGTGCCCGACAATCTGCCCCTCCACCTCGCCGACGAAGTAGCGGTCGATGCAGTGCTGGGCATAGTGCCCGAGCACGCGCTGGCGGATGCCGCGTTCGGAATCATCGTTCTTGTGGCGCAGGAAGTACAGCAGCCGCTGTGCGTAGTCCTCCTGCGGCGGTTCGAACATCCGGATCGCCATCGTGGCGCCCTGCTTGAGTACGACCTCGGCGAGTGTGGTGATCATCAGTGGGGGGCCTCCCCCTCGGGGATCTGATTCAGTCTATGCATCAGCTCACGGGCCGCGTATGTCGTGCCAACCTCCACACCGAAGGTTGCGGCCGTCTGTCGGTCCTTGGCCAGGAGGTCAGGTGCCGTGCAGATTGCCTGGTCGTACTTCGGGCAGGGCGGCTGCAGGCACAGGGCATCACACCCCGCGACCACCCTCACCGGCTGGTCGGGGCTGTCGAGGATCTGCTGCATGATCGCGTCATGACGCGCGGCGAACTGTGCAGTGTAGCCCTCCGCCGGGCCGAACATCAAGCGGTAGGATGGCTCATGGGCATAGCGGTACAGATTGATGAGATGCTCGCCGCGAAGCGTGATCGGCTCCATGTTGGGTCTCCTAGTAGGCTGACGGTCCCGGTCGGCGGGGCCTGTCGAGTGCGACGCTCGACTTACGCGGCGACCGCACACGACGCGGTTCCCGCTCTGCGGGATCCGGCCCCTCTCCCCGCGCCCCATGGGCAGCGGCGGCATGTCGGCGCGCCACCAGCGCCGGTGCGGTTCGCTCGGGGGAGGTCAGGTCGCCGGCACGAAGGCCAGTTGGTCCAGGTTGAGCCAGCAGTCGTTGGTGTTCTCCATCACGATCCGGTGCAGCCCCGCGGTCAGCTCCCACACCGCCGGTGTGCCGTCGCGGCGGCGCACCGGAAGCGTCGCCCACTCGTCCAGCACGGTGCCGACGGGAGGGAACGGGACGGTCTCCGCCCCCGGCAGCGCCTTGCCGTCGACGAGCAGGCTGCGCTCGGCGATCCAGCCCCAGCAGTTGCCGTAGCGGATCACGAGGTGATAGCGGCCGGCCTGCGGCACCTGGATCTGCCAGGTGATGCGATGCCCCTTATAGTTCCAGTGCGACAGAGCGCGACCTGCCGACCCGGGCTTGTCCGTGCGCGCGCGAGCCTCGCCCCCGGATTGCTCGACGAAGTCGCCCGCGGCCGTTAGCGGCACGCCGGCCAGTGGCTTGTCGAGCACGGGGAAGGACGTCCGGGCCTCGATGCCCTCCCCGGCGGCCGGCTGCAGCACGGCTGTCACCGGCACCGACACGCGGCCCGCCAGCGGCGAGGGCCGGGCCGCCAGGCGGACGCGGAAGGGCAGGCTCACGCTGCCGCCGGCGGGAACACTTACCGGGATGGCGGTCGGCGTGACGACGGCCGCAGGCCCCGTCGAGAGCTGCAGGACACCCGTCAGCGCCTCGCGGCCCGCGGCGACTACCAGCACAGTGCAGTCGCTCGCGCCGGCGGGAGCCAGGCCGTTCGGCGGCCCCGACATCAGCACACTGCTCTGCCCCGACACCGGCAGGTAGCCCAGCATCGGCTGCGAGTAGTACCCGGAGGTGATCCCTGGCACCGCCAGGCGGTAGGTAGGGTCCTGCAGCAGGCAGGGCCGGCGGTCCTCGGCCGGCACCGCCGTCGTGTAGACCCGGAGCTCACCCGGCAGGCAGGTGATGATCTCCTCCCGCCAGTCCCCGATGACGTCGACGACCGCCAGTACCGAGCCCTGGATCGTGCCCGGGCAGACGCCCCCGCGATAGTCGCGTGGCTGGCCGCCAGTAACCAACTCGCGCTGGACATCGGCATCCCAGTAGGCCACAGTCGTGGTCTTGGGGATGTCGGTGCCCTCGGCGATGAGCTCGCCTCGCGCCGAATACAGCCAGCGGGCCGAGACCGGTGCGGGTGTGGCAGGGGGATGCTCGTCCTGCGCCCACGCCTCGCAGCCCGCGTGGGCCGGGTCGATGTCGGAGGCCAGCCCCCATCCGACGTGGCCCGTCGCCGCCTGACGCCCCCACAGCACCTTGCCGCTGCGCGCATCGACGAGACAGACGCCATTGATCCTCTGCGGCGTCTCGAGTGCGTAGTAGACCTCGAGCCCCGGGTTGGCGGGATCGAAGTCGCCGACGTAGCACACGTCGGGATGGCCCATGCCCGTGGTCCATAGTGGCGCACCGTTGTCATCGAGCACCGACGACCCGAGGATGACCTCATCACGGCCGTCACCGTCCACGTCGGCGGCGTGCAGCGTGTGGGCCCCCTGCCCCCACAGCGTCCGCTCGGTCGTCGCATTGTCCCACTGCCACAGGCACTCGAGCTGATCGCCGCGCAGGTGGTAGGCGATCACCTTCTGCAGACCGTAGGTGCCACGCTCGACGATCACGCACGGGGTCTTGCCGTCCAGGTAGGCGACCCCGATCTGGTTGCGGGCCGCCACGTCGCCGGCCTTGGCCGAGGTGCCGAAGCCGTCGCGGTTGGGCCACGGGGCCTTGCAGCGCAGCGCGCCCGTGCGGCCATCGAGGATCGCCACATACTCGGCGCCCTCGTTGCACATCCCCTCCGCATCGCGCGGGTCGGCGTCGGTGGCCTTGCAGGCCACCTCAGCCCGGCCATCACCATCGAAGTCATAGACCACGTAGGGCGCAAACCAGATGCCCATCTCGATGCCCCAGCCCATGCTCTGGCGCCACAGGAGCTTCCCGTCGGCGTTGTACGCCTCCAGCTTGTAGGTGTCCGGGCTGCGGTACCAGGTATAGAGGAACCCCCAGATCTGGGTCTCCGGCTGCTTGATGACATAGTCCATGCGCCCATCGCCGTCGAGGTCACCAATCCCCGCGCCCAGCGCCCGGTAGTTACCCTGGAACTTGATCGGGAGGTAGGGGGGACTGTCCGGGGCGACCGCCACCGGGGCCGAGGTGACCCGGTCGCGCTCGGCGCCGGCCAGAGTCACCCAGTAGCGGCAGGCGGTCCCCTGTGGTGCAGCGCGGTCTGCGAAGTCGGTGGTGCGCACGATCGGCGTGGCATTGAGGCGGCGCCCCGGTCCTGCCCCCTCGGCACGGTAGACGTCAAACGCCACGGTGGCCGGGTCGTCGACGAGCAGTCGCCAGCTCAGGGAGACCCCCTCCCCCGTGCGGACCGCGGCCAGCCCGCGGTCGAGGCGCTCGCGCACCCGCTCCGTGGCCCATCCGCGCACCGGGCCGCCGGGGGGCGCAGTCGCGGGGGCGAAGGTCAGCGTGTCGTAGTACGAGGGCCCCAGGCTGCCCACGGCCGCATAACGATCATCGACCCACAGGTCAAAGCTCCCGGCCTCGATGGTGAAGGTCCCGAGGCGTGTCTCCGCGTCGAACTTGCGCCAGGACTTGCCCTCATCCAGCGAGAGGGCGAGGGGGCGCGTATGACCAACAGTCACGACGTACCTCCCCGGGGGGATGCCGGTGACATGCGTGTGCAGCACCGGCGCGCCCTCCTCCGGGGTGGCGTAGTCCTTCATCACGCTGGGCGACGCGAGGACGGTGCTACGCGTCCAGCGTGCATCGTCAGTGCTCAGGCGCCACTTGTTCTTCACCCACTGGTTCTTGACGATGGCGTCGGCGGGCCCGGTGTAGTCCTCGACCTCGAACACCAGCGGTCGGGGGCCGGTCTGGTCGCCGGCGGGGGCGGCAGGCGCGGGGAAGGTCTGGTTGGTCGCGGCACCGATTAGGCGCAGCGTCTCCGCGGCGCGGGTGCGCACCTCGGTCTGGGGATCGCCCTGTGCGGCGAGCAGGGCAGGCACGCCCTGCGTGCTCTTCTCGGTCAGCCACAGCGCGCGGGCCGCGGCCACCCGGGCGCAGGGAGCGGGGTCCTGCAGCGCGGCCACCAGCGCCGGCACCGCCGGGCGGGCGCCCTCGCCAAGCTCGGCCACTGCGTCGGCCGCCACCCGCGTCCCGACGATGAGGGGGTCTTTGAGGGCCTCGATCAGCAGCGGAAGTCCGCGCGTGTCCTTGCCGACCAGGTAGAGCGCGGAGGCGGCGGCGACGCGGACGAAGGCATTCGTGTCCTGGAGCGCCGTCGCGAGCAGGGGGAGTGCGGGGGCCGCGCCCGGCCCGATGGCACCCAGCGCTGCTGCGACCTCGCGCTTGACCCACACGTCGCGACTGGTGCGCAGGGCTTCGCTGAGGGCCGGTACGGCCGCTTCCGCGACCGGGCCCATCCGCGCGAGCGCCCACGCGATCATGACCTGGGTGTACCACTCGCTGGTGGGCAGCGCGGCGGCGAGCGCCGGGACGGCCCCCCGGGCCTCCGGGCCGATGATCCCGAGTGCGCGGGCCGCGGTCCAGCGTGCCACCATGTTCTTCTCGCTTAGCGCTGCGACGAGTTCGGGGCGGGCTGTGTGCAGCGTCGTGGCGATCTGCAACACCTGGTTGGCAGCGCTCTCCTGCCCGTAGAGGCCGGTCACCGGCCGGATCCTGTCGAATGCCGCCGTGAGCTTCGCGGCCACGTCATCCTGGGCGAACGCGGGTGCCACGGCACCGACCAGCACAAGCGCCACGGCCACAAGGCAGGCCCAACGGATGGTCGCATGCATGATTAGGCGGCCTCCTTCTCTCGTGGAGGCGCTTGTGCGCGCTCCGCGCGTGGGTCAGAGTACGGCCATGGCGACGCTGCGGTGATAGGCTGGAGTGCCCGCCGTGCCAACCACCATGTCGACCTCGTAGCGGCACCCCGACGTGCCCGGTGTGAACGCCCGCGTCTGCCTTCCCCGGATCGCCGAAGCGACGGGTGGCACCAGGAATGAGGCCCCGGGGAAGGTACCCCTGAGGCCGTCGAGGACTCCCTGCGCAATACCCTCCAGCGTGAGCCCCTTGCCGCCCAGCCGACACACGATCACCGCGTCTTCGCACAACAGGGGGGCCACTCCTCGCCATGCCTCGCGAAGGAAGCTCCAGTAGCTGCACACGGATCGGTGTCGGTCATCCCGCGAGATCGCTCCGTAGGTGGGGTGGGGCGGCCCACCCAGGAACCACAACCGAAGCCACTGGTCTTCCTCGTACCGGGTCACATCGAGATAGGGGGGGGACGTGACAACCAGGCGAACCGTCGACGCGGAGTCCGCGAACGACCGGTACGCTTGTCGGACATCACACATGGCGACCTGCCCCCGTAGCTCGGGTACGCCCTGCGCCAGCCGCATGGTGGCTCGTTGCTTCAGGATCTCGAACACGCGGCGGCGGGGGGCCCTCAGCGCGCGCTCTCGCCAGAAGCGCTGAGCATACGCGGGCTTGGGGCTGATTGTCCTCGGCATCTGGTTGCTGAAGTACGATGTCGAGCTGTCGGTCTCACCGTGCAGTGACCCGAGCACGAGTGCTGCGATGAAGGCGTCGAGATCATTGGTGCGCCAGTCCAGTCGCCGTCGCAGGTATAGCAACTCGGACAGCGTTCGCCACTCGAAGGCTGCCGCAAAGAAGGGGGGCAGCGAGTGCCTCGCCTCGCTCAGAGACTGTTCGGCATGCCCGGGGAACTCGCGCTCCAGAAGCCTGAGTTCGCCGAGCGCGGCC
>CAZIWQ010000378.1:0-6476 GCA_964542355.1 uncultured Armatimonadia bacterium | reverse complement strand
CCAGCGCGAAGCCGGCCACCAGCGCCGCGACGAGCCCCAGGCCCGGCCGGGGGCCGCATCGCGGCGCAGGCCCCGCGCCACCACCCCCAGTGCCGCCGCCGACCACGTGACAAGCAGCGCGGTGCCAACTGCCGTGGCCTGCCACGACAGACGCCCCCCCAGAAACAGGCGCACCGAGCGCATGAGGTGCAGCTCCTGCAGCAGGGCCAGGACGAACGGGCGGACCAGCAATGCCGCCCCACCATACACCAGCCAGCGGACGGACCATGACATGTCGGGGGTCGGCCGGTCGCGGTGCGTACCCCCCGCCGCAGCGCCGGTCGGCGGCCGCAGTGACCGGGCCGCGGCGATCCCTGCCAGCACCACGAGGCACAGCAGCATTCCGACTGCCCGCACGGTCCGCCACGTTCGTGACACGCCCGCGCTGTTCGTCGGACTGAGCCGAACTATGGGCCGGAACGGCACGACCCTCTCCGTCTCCGGTGCAAAGGTCAGGTCCACCAGTTGCTCAGGTCTGAGCAGGCCCCAGAACTTCGTCGCCCACAGCACGCTCCAGTTGGGCGGACGCACCCCCGTCCACTTCAGGGCGTCGTAGTGCAGGTCGGGGTAGGGACACGCCCGCTTCACCACCGCCTCGCGCACCAGCTCGCCAGCCCCCAGCCGCGAGCGGAACGCCTCATAGCTCGCGCCCGGGTCGAGCAGCGCGTCGCGCGGGATGTCGCGGGCCCGCAGCGACTTGCACACGACCGGCGAGGCGGCGATGACCACCACTTCGAGGGCCGTCTTCGCCGGAGCACCCACTCGCGCCATTCCCAACGGCAGCAGTGCTTGCTTCGTGCGCACGTGAATGCCCAGGGGTCTGAGCGGCTTCAGGATGGCGCCCGGCTCCGACCCCAGCGGCGCAACTCGCACGACCACGAAGTACCACTCGCGTGCAGCGTAGCCCCGTGCGACTTGCTCGAGGCCGGCGGGTACCGCAAACCCGTTCTGCCTCAGCCACGCCACCAGGCGCTCGCCGCCATCAGGTGCCAGGACGCTAACCTGGTAGTCTCCGCTGCGCAGCAGGTCGCGAGGTTCGGGCCCGCCGTCGTCTCCCGGTGGTGGCGCAAAGTCCGCCGCACCCGCGGCGATCGTCACTTTCCCGGTCTGGGCGAACACGGCATTCATGAAGTCCTGCGAGGCCAGGAATACATCCTGCCGTTCCGGGCGACTGGGGCACGGAATCACCCAGCAGAACTCCCGCGCAGGACCGTAGTAGGTCGGCTGCAACAGGAGCGTCTCGGTGCCCGCGCGCGGCCGGTACACGATGACGCGATGGGTCGGCGTCGTGGGCGCCTCGCCTGCCCCCGCCGGCGAGGCCTGGGGCACGCACACGCCGCTTGCCCCCGCCGGTACGACGACCGGCGGCAGCAAGCCCCTGAGCAGCAACAAGGACAGTGACGCGTGGTGGGACGGTCGCTGACGCTGTGGTGGTTGTGGGAGTAGTGCTGTTGTCACCCTGTGGCATTCCTTTCGGACTTAGACCGCTGCCGGCCGGGCTGGTTTCCGCGGGCATCGCGCTCCCGCACAGGCATTGCCCGGGCCTCCCCCCCAGCGCGAGAAGAAAGTTGCGAGGCGGATGAACCTCCCGGGCGCTCGCACGTCGAAAGGAGCAAACGTACTATTGACAATAGTAGGAGACCGCGCTACAATCCCTTACACAGGGTCGCCGAGGGACCCGCGCCACACCGTCGAGCCATCGCGATCCCTCCGGTGAGTACCTTGACAACCGACGATCTCCCCAGGAAGAACCAGTGGGCCGCTGCGGCGGCCCAAAAAAAGGCCCTGAGGTACTACAAGACATAGTAATCAGCGGTCGGCCGGCTGTCGGCCTGACCGGTGCCGGAGAAGCGAGCCGGGGGAACCCGCCGGGCGGCAGTGGCGTCGCACACGCCCTGCTGGCAGACCCCACTCGCGCCGCTCCGCGCAGTGGACCGTTTGAAAGGAGATGCTAGCGATGACCGCCACACTCAGTCACAACCGTCTCTGTCTCACCCTGATCGCTGTGCTCGCCCTCTCGATGGTGACCACCACACGGGCCCTCGCCAGCGACTGGGGGAAGGTCCTGGGTGCCGTGGCCGCGGGCTACGCCACCTACCAGCTCCTCGATAGCCTCGATGACGCCCGGCACAACGGGAACGTCGCCTACTACAGCCCGCCCGGCCCGCCCCCCCCGAACCCGCACCAGAACTACAACCCGCCTCCGTCCTACTACGCCGGCGGCGAGGCCAAGTACTGGTACCAGGAAGGCTATGGCGACGGGTTCAAGGACGGCAACCGCACTGGCACCGCCAAGGGGTTCAACCAGGGGTACCGCGTCGGCTACCGGGACGGTGACGCCAATGGCTACCAGCGTGGTGTCGGAACCGGCTACCGGATTGGTTACGGCGACGGCTACGATGACGGCCATCACGACGGCTTCCGCCAGGGCGCCCAGCGCGGTCGGCGGTAGCTGCCGCTGCAGCACCGGCCGGGAACTGACCTTCCAGTGCTCAACCGGCTCTCTCGTCGCGCAGAGGAGTCGATGATCCTGAGGAAAGGCGACCACACCACAGGCCGATTGACAACCAAATAACTGATCTGCCCTCCCGCAGAGCATGTGCCGCCGCAGCCGGCGAAAGCCGGCCCCAACAACCGCAGGCCACCCGGCCTGCGGTTGTTGCCGTCTGGGGAACGGCGGGGAACGGCGGGAACGGCGGCATTCGGCATGTGGCATTGGGCACTTGGCAACGGCAACGGCGGGGAACGGCGGCATTCGGCATGTGGCGTTGGGCGACGGCAACGCGCTCCCTGGGCCGTTTTCCGTGCCGTCCGCCCAATGCCCAATGCCAGATGCCAAATGTCGCCGTCGCCGTCGCCGTCCGGGCAGGTCGGTCGCCTCCGCTGCGGGAAACCCCCATCTGAGAGGCAGTCCGTGGCAGGGGTCAGTGCCCGTCGCTGTGTCCCCGCGCCGCGGCCCTCGCTCGGCCGCTCCCACTCCCACTCCATGCGCTGAGGAGGTCGGAACCATGTTCCGCCCTGTGATGAACGCAATCATTGATGAGCTCAATACCGGCCGGTGTCTGCGCGACATCGCCAATCACTGGGCCTGTCGCTGTACCGTGCCCGGTCCGGGAATGCGCCAGGCCGGTGAGCTCCTGCGGCAGCGCTATCTGGAGAACGGGGCCGCCCACGCGGAGTTGATCCCGTACCCGGCGGACGACCGGACGGAGTTCCTGCACGGCCACCGCAACCCGCTCGAATGGCGCGGGCGGTCGTCGGAGCTGGCGATCGTCAGTCCGGCGGCCGCGGCCGGCACGATCTGCCGCTATGCCGACGAGCCGCTGTCGCTGGTGTGCAACAGCACGGGGACGGGCCCGGAGGGAGTGGTGGGAGAGGTGGTCGTGCGCCGCGGGCCCCTGTCGGCGACGGCGGTGGCGGACGGAGAGTTCGCCGGCAAGCTCCTGTTCACGGACCAGCCCCCCTCGTCAGTGCAGGCGGCGGCGAGCAAGGGCGGGGCCCTGGGAGTGGTTTCTGACTGTATCTGCCCGCCGTGGCTGACATCGCATCCACCGGTACGTGAGCCGGAGGACGCGCCCGACCTTGTGATGTGGACGATCTTCGGCGCGACGCGCGGCCAGGCCCCGCTATTCGGGTTCAACCTCTCCGCCCGTCAGGGACGGCGGCTCCGCGATCTGATCGCGCGGGCGGGGGAACCGGTCGCGTTGCGGGCGACCGTAGATGCCGAGCTGGTGGAGGGGAGTTCGGACTTCGTGCAGGCCGTCCTGCCGGGCACCGATCTGGCCGACGAGGAGATCTGGGTGCTGGCGCACCTCTCCGAGCCCGGGGCGCGCGACAACGCCTCCGGCTGTTGCCTCAGCCTGGAGCTCTTGCGCGTCCTGCAGGCCCTGATCCGCGTGGGGAAGCTGGCGCCGCTGCGCCGGACCATCCGCTTCATGCATGCCGAGGAGGTCCGTGGCTTCCTCCCGTTCATCGATGCCCACGCTGACCGGCTCCCGCGGGTTGTCGCCGGATTGTGCCTGGACTCGGTGGGGCAGGACTTCACCATCTGCGGCGGAGAGCTGGTGCTGTTCCAGTCGCCCGAGCACAACGGCTCGTTCATTGACGGGCTGCTCGCGGCGCTCCTGACGGCCGTGATGGCCGAGCCGATCGCGCGGTTCTCGACCGAGAACTACGCGACCGTGCCCTGGCACACGGAGCCGTTCTGGGGCAACGATGCCTTCATCTCCGACGGGTTTTTTGATGTCCCGACCCCCCAGTTGTCGACGTGGCCGGATCGCTTCTACCACAGCTCCGCCGACACCCCGGACCAGATGAGCGCCAACACGCTGGGACGCGTGGGGGCGGCAACCGGCACGTTCCTGCACCTCCTGGCGACGGCCGGCGCGCCGGAGGCGCGCTGGTTCGGCCTGCTGGCCGCTCAGGACTGGAAGCGCCGCATCTGCCAGACCGTTGCCGACGAGGTCACCCGCCTCAGCGCCGCCGAGGCAACTGCATTACAGGCCGGCGAGCTGGTCACCCTCATCCGCCACATGGGCTTGCAGGGCCACGACGCCGTGACCCAGGCCGCACGGTTTGCCCGCGGCGACGCCAGTCTGGGCGACGCCCTCCGGGCGGTGGCGGACGAGGTGGGTGCCTTCGCCGACCGCGAAGCGCGGCAGGCGGCCGCGGTCCTCTCCCCGGGGCTGACACCGCCTGACGCCGCGGCCCTGCCGCCCGACCCGGATGCGCACCTCGTCGCGCGCCGGCTGCGCTGGTCGCTGCCGGCCCGTAGCGCCCTCACTCAGTCTGTCCAGGAGTGCCTCGTGTCCCTCGAGGAGGCTGGCGCCGGCGGGCTCGACCGCATCTGGAGCTGGGTCAACGGGCGGCGCAGCGCCGGTGAGATCGCCCTGCGCCTGAACTGCGGTGGCCCGCTGTCCGTCGCCACCGTTGTCGCGTACCTGCGCGCCCTGGAGGCGGAGGGGCTGGTGGTGCTCCCGCCGTTGTAGTTGCCTGTCGTTCCACGCCTTGCTCGGAGG
The DNA here is from genome assembly GCA_964542355.1 of uncultured Armatimonadia bacterium. Lineage (GTDB taxonomy): Bacteria > Armatimonadota > Zipacnadia > Zipacnadales > JABUFB01 > CAZIWQ01. The sequence continues at coordinate 1,419 of CAZIWQ010000378.1, read as the reverse complement.
GGCGGATTCCCGTACAATTGGTGCCTCACACGGGGAGGGCGACGCCTGCGAGTGCCGCCTCCGATACCAGACTTGCGGGTGAACGCAATGGACTTGAACATCGGCAGTAGTCGCCCCCAGCCCGCGGCGGAGCCCGTCGCGGGCGCTGCCGCAGCGCCGGAGACCGACGCACGCCCCGTGGTCACCGGCGCCGTGCAGGCAGGCGCGACGGCAACCCCGCCGCCAACCCCACCATCGGCGCCGCCGCCGTGGGCGTACACTCCTCCGCACACGCCGAGCGGCGAGCCGCCGCGCCAGCGGATGAGCGGATGCCTGATCGCCATCCTCGTCGCGATCGGCCTGGTCGTCGTCTGCGGCGCGATCGCGATGCTGGTCATTGCGGTCGCGGGGAACCCCAAGGCGTCGTCGACCTTCTCGGTTCCCGGCGACCGGATCGGCGTGATCAGTATCAGCGGGGTGATCCAGACGGGCAGTGAGGACTCCTCGTGGCTGAGTGCAGGCACCGCCGGATCGCGCGCGATCATGGAGCAGCTTCGCGCCGCGGGCAAGGATCGTGGGATCAAAGCAGTCGTCCTGCGAATCAACAGCCCCGGCGGGAGTGCCGCCGCCTCGCAGGAGATCTACGAGGAAGTCCTGCGACTGCGCGACGAATCCAAGAAGAAGGTCATCGTGTCGATGGCCGACGTGGCCGCCTCCGGTGGGTACTACATCTCCGCGGCTGCCACCAAGATCGTTGCGAGCCCGGCCACGATGACCGGCAGCATCGGCGTCATCACTGAGAGCGTCAACTGGGCCGGCTTCGCCGGCAAGTACGGGGTGAAGGGGGAGACCATCACCTCGGGACCGTACAAGGACACGATGAACCCGTTCCGCGCCATGCGCGACGATGAGCGCAAGCTCATGCAGGCGATGATCAATGAGGTCTACGACCAGTTTGTGAGGGACGTTGCGACCGGGCGGAAGATGGACGAGAAGACGATCCGCAAGCTGGCGGACGGGCGCGTCTACTCGGGGAGCCAGGCGCGGCGCGTCAAGCTCGTCGACGAGCTGGGCAACTTCCACGATGCCGTGAAGCTCGCCGCGAAAGAGGCCGGCATCCGCGGCGAGCCCAAGCTCAAGGAGTTTGGCCGCTCCAGTGGGTTGTATGGCGTCCTGAATGAGATGACGCGGATGCGCTCCGGCGCGGGCCTCGGGCTCCCGCTGGGCGAGGGTCCGCTCGGGTCCGGCCCCGGCCTGTGGATGCTCATGCAGTCAGGCCAGCAGGTTGTGGCGCGCTAGCGGCGCTACCGCAGTTCGGCCGGGACCCGGAATCGGCGAGGCGCCGTTCGGATAGGAGTTGCCCTGCCGGCAACTGCGGATCCAGGCCGCGTCGTGTGCGGTCGCCGCGTAGGTCGAGCGTCTCGCTCGACACGCCTCCCC
>CAZIWQ010000377.1:0-6484 GCA_964542355.1 uncultured Armatimonadia bacterium | reverse complement strand
CGTCAACGTGCGAAGCGCGTGCGGTCCCGCCCGGAGGGCGGTCGGCGTGCGCTCCTCGGAGCGCACGCCACCTAGCCCCGGGCTTCAGCCCGGGGATTCGGTGCCTACCCCCGCTCCTTCCTTCTCTTCGCTTCGTCCCACGCCGCCGGGACGGCGGCGTGGGGCAGCAGGGGAGGAAGGAGGTTCAAGGCAGCAGGGCCGGGCGCGGGAAGCTCGCAGGAGTCGTGCCTCACGGGAAGCTGGGCCGCCAATGCCCACGAGACCCCCGGTAGGGACGGCAGAAGCCCCTCTCGGACCCCGTGCGCTCGTCGTGCCGCCCCTGGCGGGGCTCAGTCGGGTGGCCGGCAGGCATCCCAGCAGCTTCCGCTAGTGGCCGATGCCGCTTGACAGGGCCTTCCGCGCCAGATAGTGTGATGAACATGGGGTCAGGCCGCGAGGGTCGTGCGTTGGCACGCCTTGCGTTGCCCATGCCCTACTGCCATCGGGCGACGGAGATCAACAGGCATGAAGTCACCAAGGCGAAAACGTCCGCAGCGAAGGGAGATCGGCCCGACGGCAGGCAGGGACCTTGCCGCAGTCGCTGCGAAGGTGAGCTACGTCGGCAGCCCTGAGCACAAGGACACACCCTCGTTTGCGGGCATTCCGCGTCCGCGCCCCGATGCGACACTCTGCGATCCCTCCTTTTCGCAGCGCCAGGATGACATCACTACGTGGCTCAGGGAGGCCGTCGTCAGCGGCAAGGTAAGCGGCACGTGGGAGGGCGAGTTCCCGAGGTATGCGTGGGCCGAGGTCGAGGGGCGCTGCTACGAAGCGCGACTGGTCAATCAGGGCCAGGGGCAGTACAAGGCCTACGCACTCACCGACCCAGAGAGGCCGAACGGCCTATGAACGACATTCGCCTCGACTTCGAGTGGGTGGACCCGGGTGGGGCGCGCGGCCCGGAGCTACGCGCAACGTGGGCGCGCCTGACGATCAGGACCGATGCTGGTGTCGTGACCCAGGTCTACGACACGCACACACAGGCCGTGCGTGACGCCATCTACTTGCCCCTGTACCCCCTGGCCGAATGGATCGCATCGCACTGGTGGTGGCTCCTCCATGAGGTCGAGACGCCCGGGACACCTCGCCATGCTACCTACCCCGGACGCCACAGCCTCGCGACGGCACGCGAGGGGTACGCACTGCCAGACCTCTGGATCGTGCCGGAGGGCCCGCAGATCCGTCTTCGCTGGCAGCGCGCGGATCTCCCCGATTGCCACGTGAAGTTCCGATCCGAGGGTGAGGCCCTCGTGGGAGCCGAACGGCTGGCCGACGTGCTCAGGGAGTGGCTCACGGCCGTGCTTGGCCGTCTTGATGCGTGCGGGGTCACTGACACGTGGCTCCACGAGGAGTGGGCCGCAATCCAGCACGCCGATGCTGAGGAGCGCGAGACCTGCATCGCCCTCGCCTCGTTGGGGCTCGACCCGTACGACACCGACGAGGCGGACGTGGCGCGCATTACAGCGGTGCGGGAGAGCCTCCCACCACCAGATTGAGAACCACGACATTGCCACGCTGATCGACTAGCCCCCGGCGCCGCAGCCGCTCCCTCCGGCTCCGCCAACACCTTGCGGCCGCCCGTACCTCGCGGTGCAACTGTAGCTAAGTACAGTTCTCAGAGGTAGAATTGCACTCTCGGGCCTGGAAGCATAGTTCTACTCTCCCGGAGCAGCGTCCCGCAGGATCGCCATGACGCTATCAGCGACGTAGAGCTTGCCGTAGGCCTCCTCGCCCAACTGCCGTAGGATGCCGTGCTCAAGCTCACCCCCCGACAATCCGCTCGGCATTCCCGTGGAGGATCAGCTCCCGATCGGCCTCCGACAGGTCGGCCTCCCGCACTTTCAACAGCGCGCTCTCCGCGATCAACAGCGGGCTGTGCGTCCCGAGCACGATGTGCTCCGCGCCGACGGCCGACGCCAGCGAGCCGACCCCGCCGATGCCCTCCACATGGGAGATGTCAAACACCACGTTCGTCGGCCAGCCGGCGGCATCGCCCCCGCTCCGGGTGATCTCGATGTTGCTCGCGTTCAGCACCATGAAGCTCGTGCCGGGGAACTCGCGGGCCAGGGCGGGGAGGGGGGCCAGGTCCACCGGGGCAACCCGTGCCAGCCGGTGGTGCATCCGCTCATCCTCCATCCGGACCACGATCTGCAGGAAGCGCCCGGTCGCCGCGACCGCGGTCGCCACTTCCGTCACCCGCGCGTCCGCGAGCCCATAGTCGTGGTAGGAGGGGTACAGCCGATAGCCTGGTACCGACCATTGCAGGCATTCGGCCAAGTCGTCCTGCCAGCCCGGGTAGTTGGGGTTGAGCACCGGGACGTGCACCAGTCGCGCCTCCAGCCCGGACAGCCCGGCGGCGAGCTGCTCATTGCCCTCCTGCACGGCGTGGTAGAACACCCCCTCAAAGCACGACACCCACGACTGGGCGATCCCGACGCGGTCCAGGAGCGCGACGAAGCTCGCGGGGTCGCTGTCGCGCAGGCGGCGGAACGGCCAGTTGCCGAGCGTGGCGTTGCAGTCGACGATCATAGACCCACCATCCTCGCAATGTTGCCGCCCAGGATCAGCTCGCGGTCGCACTCGGAAAGGTCGGCGCCCATCACCTTGGCCAGTTGGGAGGCGAAGCTGCGGCCGGCGGCGTCCGAGCCGAACACCACGCGCTCGGCCCCGAGCAGCGCCACCGCGAGCTCCGCCTGCCCCTGCTCCGGGGCGCCACCGCAGATATCCACCGCGATGTTGGGGGTATGCCGCACCGTGCGGATCCCCCGCTGCCAGTCGCCCCCGCTGTGCGCCATGATGAACTGCACCCCCGGGTGCCGCTCGGCCAGCCGCACCAGGTGCTCGGGTTGCGACTCGGTGGCCATGTTCCCCGTGACCTTGATCCACGTGTGCTGGAGCAGCGGCACCCCGAGCTCGCCCGCGCGCTGCGCGATCGGGTCACTGCCCGGGTCATCGCACAGGCGACAGACCCACATCTTGATCCCGCACAGCGGGCCGTCGCGGATGCACCGGTCGATCTCCGCCACCGAGGTCTCCGGGTGCGCCGGGCTGGCATAACAGTACCCCATGACGCGGTCGGGACGGTGTGCCACCGCGGCACAGATCCAGTCGTTGTCCTCCCGCAGGTCGGCGGCACTCGGCTGAGTCCTCAGGCGGTCGCCGAGCGACGCGATCACACGACTGATCCCGTGCTTGTCGGCGAAATGCATCAACTCGTTGACGCGCTCCTGCACGGTTCCGGTCCCCTGGATGAGGTGTACGTGGGAGTCGATGATCAGCATGGCTGGTGCCTCGGACACAGGATTTGGCCGGCGCTCTGACAGTTCGCCGCCACTGCCCCGATCCCTCCGACCCGGCAGGCAGGCAGCTCTCACCCGCTACTCCGAGGCGGACCGTCCGGGTGGGGGCGCGGTGTGCGTCCGCGCCGCCGGAACGGGCCCCCCCGTGCCCGCAGTCGTACCCGCGGGCAGGTCGCTAACCCTTGACATCCGGCGGCGAAGCGTTTAAGGTTAGGGCTGTGTTACACGGCAATACTTGCCGCAAAGCCCGAAGGGAGGACGAAGTCCGCATGAGGAGAGGGTATATCCTAGCCGCCGTCATCCTGGCCGTTCTGTCCACGGTGGCGCTCGTCGGCTGCCCCAAGCCGACCCCGCCAGAGCCGCCGCCCGTCACGCCGCCGCCTGAGATGATGCAGAATGCCACGCCGCCGGCCCCGCCGGCCGAGCCCGCGATCAACGCGCCCGAGGGCGAGAACGCCGAAGCGTTGAACGCCGAGCCAATGGCCGAGCCGCCCGGCGCTGCTCCCGCTGGCGCTCCTGACGCCGCCGCTCCTGGCGCCGCCAAGGATGCGAAGATCCCGCCGCCGCCGCCAGCGACACCGAAGTAAGCACGTCCTGTCGTTGTGGACGTTGCCCGGCTGTGACAAGAAGGGCCGCCAGCTTGCTTGGCGGCCCTTCTGACTATCCGTCACCTGTCACCGGCGCCCCGGCGGCGCCTCTCGGCCCCGCCCGTCGGCCCTCGCCGGAGGCCATCCCCGCGAAGGAGTATCGCCATGAACGGCCGTGAGATCATCGAGCGCGCCGTCCACTTCGACCGCCCCGAACGCATTGGCCTGACCTACTCCGCCTACGAGGGCACACCTCGCCTGAACGATGTGGCAGGCGTCGGCCCCGCCCCCGACCCGAACTTCACACCCCGGTGCTGGGACGACGATCGCGGGGGCGAGTGCCACCTCGATGAGTGGGGCTGCGTCTGGCGCCGCATCAAAGACAAGACCGTCGGTGGCGAGGTGATCGATCCCCCGATCAAGTCCTGGGACGACCTCGACGCCTACCGCCTCCCCACCCTCGATGACCCGGCACGCTATGAGCAAGCCGCCCGCACCTGCCACGATGTCACCGACCGCTATATCCTCGGCGGCATCGCCGGCGCCTGCTTCAACGCCGCGCGTTACCTGCGCAAGATGGAGAACTACCTGCTCGACTGTGCCGCGGAGCCCGACAACATCATGCGGCTCAACCAACGGGTCAGCGACCTCATCCTGCGCCAGGTCGATATCTATGCCGACATCGGCGTTCACGGCGTGATGTTCTGCGAAGACTGGGGCACCCAGGAACGCCTGCTGGTCAGCCCGACCATGTGGAACCGACTCTTCAAGTGGACCTTCGAGCGTCTCATCGCACGCGCTCACGACCGCAATCTCACCGTCTGGATGCATTCCTGTGGCTATGTCAGGGACATCATCCCGATCCTGGTGGACCTGGGGATGGACGTGCTGCAGTTCGACCAGCCCGAGCTTCACGGTCTCGACTGGCTGGCGCAGTTCGCCGGCCGCACGACCTTCTGGTGCCCGATCGACATCCAGACCACCTTGCAGTGCGGCGACGAGCAGGTCATCCGTGCCCGGGCCCGCGAGATGGTGCGCACGCTCGGAGGCCGCGGGGGTGGCTTCATCGCCAAGGACTACCCGGACAACCACTCCATCGGCTCCGACCCTCGGTGGCAACACTGGGGCTACGAGGAGTTCGTGCGCGTCGGCCACTACGCCCCGGACGGCACCTGCCCGCTCGCACTCGAGAGCTGCCAGTAGTCCGACCGCATCGGTCACCAATGGCCGCGCCATGGGCCTGGGGGGCGGACCCCGCCAAGCGAGGCCGTCGCCGCGTAGGCCGACCGTCCCGGTCGGCGTGTCTTGTCGAGCGAGGCGACGCCGCTGATTCTTGGCGTCGTTTCGCGCACCTGTCATCCTGAGCCAGGACCGCGTAGCGGTCCGCCGGCGAAGGATCAGCACCCGTCGAAGACGCTTGTCGGCGCAATGTGATCCTTCGTCGCTGCGGCTTCTGCGAAGCCGCGTCTGCGCCTCAGGATGACGTCGTCGAGCACGCACGGAGCCCCCGATCCCGTGGACGAGGGCTGCACAGGATAAGCGCCATGCCGCTCAGCCTGTATCCCGCCACTTGAGGTGCCGCCGCCCATGACTGCCAGAGAGCGCGTCGCGTGTGCCTTCGAGTTCTCCACCTACGACAAAGTCCCGATCTACCAGGCCGGGTTCTCCGCGGCCGTCGCCTCTGAGATCCTCGGCCGTGAGGCCTACGTCGGCGGCGGGCGGGCCCAGTACCTCGAGGCGCGTGCCCTGTGGGACGGTGACCAGGCCCACCAGGAGTACCTCGCCCGCACCTGGCAGGACGCCGTCGACCTGTGCCGCACCCTCCGCCTCGACGTGGTCCGCCTCGGCTACTGGCGGATGGCCGAGAAGCCCACCCGCCGCCTCGATGAGTTCACCTTCTTCTACGGCGACGACGCCGGCGCCTGGCGCGTCATGCGCCACGACCCCCGCAGCGAGCTGTACCAGGTCGTTGACCAGAGCCCCCGCCCCACCCTGACGCTTGACGACCTCGCCGCCACGGTCGCGGCCGCGGAGGCCTCCGCGGCGACCTACGAGCCGACACCCGCGATGTTTGATGACTTCCGGCGCATCACGGCTGAGTTTGGGGACGAGGGTGTGCCGTACGGCGGAGGAGGCGTCGGGGTCTGCATCCCGCGCGAGCCGGTGTGGCTGGAGGCGACCGCCCTCCAGCCCGACCTCGTGCGGCGCTACCTTGCTGCTCAGGCCGAGCGTTCCGCCCGCAATGCCGCTCTCGCCGGCCGCGAAGGGCTGCGCTATCTGTATGGCGGGGGGGACTTCGCGACCGCCCGCGGCCCCCTCTATTCCCCCCGGGCCTTCCACGAGCTGATGCTCCCCGCCCTCCAGACCGTCTCGCGCGCCTGCGAGGCGGCCGGCACCCTCCACGGCTTCGCCACCGACGGCAATGTCTGGTCCGTCGCCGATGACCTCTTCGGCCACTCCGGTGTCCGCTTCTTCTACGAGGTTGATGCCCGCGCCGGGATGCACTTCGACCGCCTGCGGGAGGCCTTCCCCCGCCTCACGCTCATGGGAGGCGTGAAC
>CAZIWQ010000376.1:0-6491 GCA_964542355.1 uncultured Armatimonadia bacterium | reverse complement strand
GGTGGCGTGCGCTCCTCGGAGCGCACGCCGACCGCCCTGCGGGCGGGACCACACGTGCTTCGCACGTGACGACACGACCCTCACGGCCACCCCCTGCCGTCGTGTCCCGTTCCTGGTCGGCAAGGCTTGTGGCGGCGACGCGCCGCACCTTCTCTCGCCTGCTCAACTCGCCCAGTCTCATTCACCTGCGGGAAAAGCCCGCCGGGTCCTCGCTCTCCGCGAGATGGACCTACGCGGGTCCGGCTGCTCGTCGGGCTCTCGCGACAGGCTCTCACGTCCGTGGCCAAAGGCCCTACCCCTGCGGCCGGCGGCGCCACAGCTTCTGACACGAGCGGAAGTTGGCGTCGGCTACCATCTGCCCCAGCGACGGGCTCAGCCGCACGCTCACCACCGGGGTCGCCTCATAGCCACCACGCCAGAACGCCTCGTACGTCGGGATGTACCCCACGCTGTCGTTGGCGAGCTCGACGACGAGGGTGTACGGGAACGGCGACCACTTCTTCATCTCCAGGCCCCACTCGACGAACAGCTCCCCCGGGGCACTGCACAGCACCGCATCGCCCAGGCGGATGACCTGCGTCTCCACCGGTTGCGTGCCCTCGGGGTGGAAGCCCTCCGCCCACCGGATCAGTGTCGACTCGAAGAAGTTGGGCTGCTCCTTGGACCGGGCGCTCGCCAGTCGGTGGTTGAGGACGGCAGGCCAGTCGAAGAACGGGACATCCATCACCTCGCCGGCCACGTCCACCGTCTGATCGACGCTCGGGAGCGCCTTCTCGGCGATGCACAGCGCCTTGCCGCCCAGGGCGCGGCCGATCTGGCGGGTCTTGGCATTGCCCTTCAGCGGCCACGGCCGCTCCATCGTGTAGGGCACATGGTTGATGTTGCCGCAGGCGCCATTGAGGAACAAGACGATGGTGTCAGGCCCGTAGACACCGCGGATCGTCTCGGTGATCACCGCCGGGTAGTCCGCCGAGATGAGGTTGCCGCTGGTCACGTCAATGTGGAGGGAGTAGTTGACAATGACAGCGAACGGGTCGCTGTCGGGCGCGGCGAAGGTGAGGACCGAGAGCCGGGGGTCCGTGGGGCCGGCGACCCCGGCCAACAGCTCGGGGTCTGACCCCGGGCCAAACTGCTCCGTGCCATCACGCATGCGGAAGCGGCGGTTGTGCGCGAGGCCCTCCTCGTGGTCCGCACCCATGGACAGCACACATCCGCGCCGGTTCTTGGCCGCCAGGATACCGGCTTCGGCGATCAGACCGGGAAGCCGGGCCAGGTACTCCTCGTTGGGCGGGATCAGGTCGCGGCTGCCCCGGGTCTCGGGGCCGGTGTGGGTATGGGTGGCGCAGATGAGCACGCGCTCACCCGGGATCCCGGTGGCGGCCTCGAGCTGTCTCCGGGCCTCGGCCACCAGCTCCTGCGGGATGCAGATCAGGTCGCAGGCGATGATACCCAGCGCCTGCTCCCCGTCCCCGGCGATGATGGCCTTGGCCTTGAGGTCATAGATGACTCCCTCGGAGGTGCGTGGCGTGAAGTAACCGGCCAGCGCGGTGCCGATCGGCGGGGTGATGACCACCTCCGCGGCGCCCACTTGCAGCAGACTCGTCATTGGGGTGTCTCCTCTCTGGATGGCAAAGCGCTCACCGCAGACGCCGCGGTGGGCGTGAGTGTCTCGGCGGCGTGTCGTGGGCCCAATTCGCCCCTGGCGCGTGCCTGTCCTGCGCCACGCGGGACTGAGAGGATTCGCGACTACCCGCGCTGAAGAAGCCCGGAGTTCGGGTTGCTGACACACCCATCGCCACGCGACGCTGCTCCGCAGTCGGCAACCCACCCACGGAATCCCTCGGGATTCCCCTCCAGGCCGGTCAGGGGGACAAACCACCATGTGCACCCGCACCCTCGTCGCCCTCACTGCCCTCGTCATCATGGCCACGCCCGTGTGGCCTGCCGCTGCCCCGGGCGTGACCTTCTACGTCGCGCCCGCCGGGAGCGATTCCGCGCCCGGCACGCTGACGGCCCCGTTCGCGACTGTGACGAGGGCCCGCGACGCTGTCCGGGCCCTCAAGGCCGCGGGCCCGCTCGCCGGCCCGGTCACCGTCTACCTCCGGGGCGGGACCTACACGCTGAAGGAGCCGTTCACCCTCTCCCCCGCCGACTCGGGCACCGCCGCCGCCCCCATCACCTATGCTGCCTATCCGGGCGAGAAGCCCGTCCTCTCCGGCGGCCGGGTCCTGACCGGCTGGCAGCCATACCGCGGCGGCATCGTGAGCTGCTCGCTGCAGGCCCCGGGCCTCACCGGCCTACGCTTCCGCCAGCTCTTCTACCGCGGCGGGCGCCAGACCGTCGCCCGCTGGCCCAATCGCGACCGCCTCCGTCCCCGTACGGGCGGCTTTCTCCTGTGCGAGCCGGTCACCTACCCGGGTACCGAGAAGTGCATCCGCTATCGCCCCGGGGCCTTCCCGAGGCAGTGGGCCAAGCTCACCGAGGTCGAGGTCACGGTCTTCCCGCGCGAGAACTGGACGAACATGACGGTCCCCATCGCCAGCCTCGATCCGGCGCGGCGTGTCATCGAGCTGACGCCGGGCAAGACCGAGATCTGGGCCAACAACCGCTTCTGGATCCAGAACGCGTTCGAGGAGCTCGATTCCCCGGGCGAATGGATCCTCGACCGTGGGACCGACACGGTCTACTTCTACCCGCCTGATCCGGCGCTCGCGCAGAACCCGCCGGTCGTGCCTGCGGTGCGCAATCTCGTCGTCTTCCGCGGCGACTTCAAGCAGGGGCAGTTCGTCGAATATGTGAACCTGTCGCACCTCGGCCTGGAGTGCTGCGAGCAGCACGGCGTGATCCTCGGCCAGGCGCGCCACTGCGGGATCATCGGCTGCACGGTGCTCCAGGTTGGCGGCGCCGGGATCGTGGTGGACAGCGGCACCAGCTTCTCGCGCGTGGCCGGCAATGACATCGCCTTCCCCGGTGGCCATGCCATCGCGATGTACTACGACACCTCCTCACCCGACGTCTGCAGCGACAATGTCATCACCAACAACTACGCGCACCACTGCGGGGAGATCGAGGTCTGCAGTTTCGGTTGGGGCTCGGGGCTGTCCCTCAGCGGGCGGCGCAACGTCCTGTCTCACAACCTGCTCCACGACACGGCCTACAGCGGGATCAACTTCGACGGCTGGGACAATGTCATCGAGTACAACCACGTCCACCACGTCAGCCTCGCGGCGCAGGATTCCGGGGGCATCTACGGCTGGACGAACTGGCGCGGCGGCTCGGGGCGCAACCAGGTCCGCTACAACCGGGTGCACGACTGCGTCGGCTTCGATATCGGCCCGGGCGGCAACGCGGTGTCGCCCACCCACTGCAACGGCCTCTACGCCGACGATCACCTCAGCGGCACCACCTTCTTCGGCAACCTGGTCTACCGCACCGCCTCCTACGGCTACCACGCCAACGGTGGCTGGGACAACACCATCGAGAACAACATCCTCGTGGACGGCACCATGGGTGGCATCGACCTGAGGAACATGATGAATGAGCCGGACAAGTGCTCCGGGTGCAAGGCGATGAAGACGGCCGGCTATCCCTCCCCCAGCACGAATGACCACACGATGACCGGGATCGTCGTCCGCCGCAACATCGTCTCCAGCAGCCGGCCGAACGCCCCCTTCCTTGCCTATGGCGACTATGGAGGCAAGCCGTTCCTCCCGAACGTAATCAAGGCGACGGACCTGAACCTGGCCTGGCAAGGCGGGGGCCCGGTCACCGTCGCCGCCCTGACCGGCCCCGCCAGCGAGTCGTGGACCAACTGGCAGGCCGCCGGGTACGACCAGCACTCGCTCCTTGCCGACCCCGGCTTCGTCGACGCCGCGCACGACGACTACCGCCTGCGCCCGGACTCGCCGGCCTTCAAGCTTGGCTTCGAGCCGCTCCCGATCGACCAGATGGGCCTCGTGCCGAGCGAGGAGCGCGCTTCGTGGCCGGTGGTCGAGCCGAACATCCCCCGCGACGGGCCGATCGCCGCACCGTTCCTGGAGCCTCAGCTCCCGATCGGGCGCGCCTACTGGGTCAAAACCCCGCCCCAGATCGACGGCAAGCTCGACCCGGCCGAGTGGGGCGCCCCGGCGGCGGCCTTGCCGGTCATCGTCGAGCATCTCGATCAGTCCGGCCAGGTCATCCCCACTCCCGCCCGGGCCCAGTTCCTGTGCGACGAGGGGAACCTGTACTTCGCCCTGGCGATCCCCGCGGCAGGGCAAGACCCGCTCACCGCACAGACGGAGTTGGTGGTGCAGCCCGTGCGAAGCGGGGGGCCCGGCGAGGCGCTGCTCCTCTCGCGTGATGCCCCGGAGGTTACGCGTCCCGGGGGCGACCCCCGCTCCGCCTCGGCCCGTACCGATGCCCTGCAGACCACCGAGTGGCAGATCCCGCTCGCTGTCTTCGGCGCGGACGCCAGCCCGGGCGAGATCAACTACTTCCGCCTCAACCTGCGCTACCGCCCGACCCCGCAGCAGCCGTGGGTCGGATGGGCCAGCCCCTCGCTCACCCGGTCCGAGGAGTGTGGCTATCTTGTCCTCAACCCCCGCCTCAGCCTGGGCGCCCGCAACCTCGCCGTCAACGGCGAGTGCGAGCAGGGCACCGATCAGCCGACCGGGTGGCAGCGCGTCGAGCGCATTCCCGGGAAGAAAGACATGACCTCTACCGGCCCCCAGCTCCAGTGGGTCAAGGAGGGGCGCGGCGGCTCGCACTGCCTCCGGCTGGCTTCTGACGACGCCCGCGCGATGGCGACGAACGAATACTGGTGGGCGCAGAGCCTGCCCCAGCCGCCGGCCGGTACGTACATCATGCGCTACAACCTGCGGATGCGTGACCTCGCCCCGCAGGCCCAGAATGGCAGGTTCTACGGCGAGGGCTGGGCCAACCGCAAGGAGGGCACGAACCCACGCTACATGAGCCTCGGCGCCAGCCCGGACAACCATATCACCGGCGGGCAGGTCCCCGGCTGGACAACGCGCGAGAGCGTGTTCCAGGTCCTCCCTGACACCGAGCTGATCTACATGCTCTTCGGTCTGGATAAGGCGACGGGGAGCCTCTGGATCGACAACGTCACGCTGGAGAAGTGCGACTGAGGCCGAGCTGCGCCGCGGGCGGCCGGACACTCCTGTCCGGCCTCGCCCACCGCCCGACAGAGTGTCGGGCGTACCGACGCCGCTGTTATTCGCGTCGTTCCGCCTGCCTGTCATCCTGAGCCCAGACCGCGTAGCGGTCTTCTGGCGAAGGATCGGCATCAGTCGACGGCGCTTGCGTGCGGAACGTGATCCTTCGTCGCTGCGGCTTCTGTGAAGCCGCATTCGCTCCTCAGGATGACGTCGGCCCCGAGGCCCAGTTCGTGCGGTCGCCGACGGGCTGGCCAAGAACCAGCGGCGTCGTACCGGTCAGGCGATGCTGTCCAGCCCATTCGGGGGCACGCGGTGTGCCAATCCCTCAAAAGGATATCGTCCGGGCTCCAGCGCGTCGGCACGAGCCAACACGCGCGCCGCGACGCGCCAGTCCACTGTGTCAATCTGCTCCCACGGCCACTCCCCGGCCGAGCATGCGTACCGGTAGATGAAGTCCGTCGCCGCGCGCAGGCCACGACCGTCCTCCGTCTGCCAACTCCACAGTTCGACCCCCAGTTGCCGACCAATGCCGGCGAGCTCCACAAACGCCCGCGTGTTCATCAGCGTGTACGACAGGCTGCGCGTGCGCGCGAGCTCCAGCGGCATCCGGCCATCCGGCTCGATCTGGGAGGCGATGCGCTGGCGGACGCCGCCGAGAACCTCTCGCGCATGCTCCTGCCGCCCCAGGAACAGCGCGAGCGACACCACAAGCAGGTCATACCACGTGCCGTGGTTGTTGGCCTGTCCGCGCTCATCAAGGCCGTACTCGTGCGTCTCCAGCCAGGTGAGGAGCTGCCCGCACCATGCCGTCAGGGTGTCGCGGTCGGTGTCCGTCCAGGGCGTCGACGGAAGCTCGGCCAGTAGCGCGACATGGTGGAGTAGGTCGGGGAGGCGGATGGCAAAATCGATGATGCCGATGCCGCGGCCGCTACAGTGCCCCGGGATCATCTGGGCATAGAGCAGATGCGGGGTCATGCGGCTGGCGGGGTCGAGGAACCAGCGGCGAACGCGGCGCGAGGCTTCCTCTGCAGCGGTGTGGTCCTGCAGGAGGTAGGCGGCCTGCACGGCACACGTGATCTCGCGGGCAGCCTGCTCCCACCGGGGTCGATCGTAGAGGTTCCCCTCCGGGTTTACACGCCCGTCGCGCCGGACATAGGGCAGCCCCCCCGGGGTGTCCGGGGCGGGCCACCAGTACGTGCCGAGGCTGACGTAGTCGTGGGGGTCGGTGGTGGGATTGTGCGGCAGCTCGCCCTTGTCGGTCACCGCGGGCGCCGGCCGTTGAGCCAGGGCTGCCACTTCGGCCCGGAGGGCCGCCACGGCAGGCATGAGTGC
>CAZIWQ010000375.1:3359-6503 GCA_964542355.1 uncultured Armatimonadia bacterium | reverse complement strand
AACGACTACTGGAAGCTGGCGACGGCCACGGGGTTTGGCTGGGGGCAGGAGTACTCGGAGGCGATCAAAGGGGGCGGGCACAAGGCGATCTTTGACCTGTGGCGCAGCTTCGTGGAGACGCCGGCGGCGCGCGCGGCGCGCACTGCCGGACATCCGGAAGCCGCCGCACCGTTCTTCAACCATGGCTGGGTGGGCTACGACCACAGTGTCCCCGCCGCCCACTACGAGCCGTGGTGGCTGGCACTCCACGGCTCGCGTGGCGTCAGCTACTATGCCACCTGTTCGTTCGACGCTGCGCGCAGTACCTCGTGGTCGCTGGTGTACCCGACGCTGAGCTTCACCGGCTACTCCCAGGCGGTGAAGGAGGCGCTCACCGACCTGCGCGCGGGCTGCGGCAAGCTGCTCATGGAGTATGCGCGCGAGCGGCCCCGGATTGCCCTGCTGTGGTCACACCCCTCGATGCTGGTTGCCTGGTGCGAATCCGCGTGGGACGAGCCCGAGCCCAACGAGGCCGACGCGACCGACAGCTATGGCACCTACTTCAAGAGTGCCTATGGCTTCCGCCAGCACATCAATGAGCTGCAGCTTGACTATCAGTACGTGGCCCCCGCGCAGCTCGCGACGGCGGACGCGCCCCGCGGGACCCCGGTGCTGGTACTCCCGTTCACGGTGGCAGCCTCCGCGGAGCTCATCGACCGGCTGGACGCCTACGTGCAGGGCGGCGGCACCCTGGTCGGTGACCTGCGGTGCCTGCGCAGCGACGAGCATGGCAAGCCAATCGCGGATGCCGCCGGGCTCACGCGCCTGTTTGGTGTTGAGCGCGGCGGCGGGCAGGTGAGCTATGCCAAGACCACGGTGGCCTTCACGGCGGCTCGGGAGGGGATCGACCTGCGCGGGCGTGAGGTGTCCCTGTACGGGCGTGAGAAGCTGCAGGTCGCCGGCGCGACCGCCCTCGGCAGCCATGCCACCGGCGAGCCGGCGCTGCTCGTGCAACGCCACGGCAAGGGACTGTCGGTGTACCTCAACTTCGCCCTGCCGGCCTACGATGTCACCATCCGCGAGTTGGTCCGTCAGATCGTCGCACGGGCCGGGATCGAGCGGAGCGTCGTCGTGGAGAGCGTGCGGGGCGACACTCTGCCGCGCTGCTACGAGCTGAGCAGCTTCACGCGCGGAGCGCTGCAGGTGCATGCCTTCATCCGTGACCACCGTCGCTGCAGCGACGCCGACCCGGTCAGATTGACTTTCGGCGGCGCCGCGCACGTGTACGACATGCGCCGGCAGCAATACGTGGGGAAGACCGCCGCCGTCGAGGCCGTGCTGCCACCCGGCGAGACGGCGCTGTACGCCTGCCTCCCGTACCGGGTGACGAGCCTGAGTGTGACGGCGCCGGCGCGGGTTGCGGCCGGGTCTGACCTGCCGGTGCAGGCCGCGGTGCAGGCCGAGGGAGCGGCACCCGGCGACCACATCGTGCACCTCGAGCTGGTCGATCCGAGTGGGCAGGCAGTCTGGCACTACACCCGCAACCTCGTGGCGGAGCGGGGGCGGGCCAGTCTGACGATCCCCCTGGCACTCAATGAGGAGACGGGGAGCTGGCGGGTGAGGGTCCGCGACGTCCTGACCGGGGTCGCCGGAGAGGCCACCTGCGAGGTGGCCGCCGCCACCGGCGGCTGATGCTCAGATGACCTGTCCGGGCACCACGACGCCCGAGCGCGGGATGATGACGACCCCGTCCCGCACCCACCAATCCGGGCCATCGCGCTCCACAACTCCGGCCCGGTTCTCAATCACCGCGCCGTCACCGATGCGCGCGTTCTTGTCGATGATGGCATTGTGCACGCGCACTCCGTGGCCCAGCCCCACCGGCGGCAACCCCTCGGTCTGGTGCCGCTGGCGGTGCTCGGGGGTCTCGAAGAAATCCGCGCCCATCATCACGACATTCTCGAGGTCACAGCCCTCGCGGATCACGCTGCGCAGACCGATGACACAGCGCCGCAGGCGCGACCGCTCGATGATGCTCCCGTCGCCCACGATCACACTCTCGGCGTCGCAGGCATTGAGCTTGGAGGCCGGCAGATAGCGCGGATGGGTCCAGACGGGGTTCTCTTCATCGAAGAAGTTGAACCGGGGCACCGACTCGGTGAGGTCCAGATTGGCCTCGAAGAACGAGCGGATCGTCCCGATGTCCTCCCAGTAGCCGTCAAACAGGAAGGCGTGGACGCAGCCCGTGCACTGCGCGATCATCCGGGGGATCACGTGCTTGCCGAAGTCCTCGGCGGAGTCGTCGCCGAGCGCGTCGACGAGGACCTCGCGGTCGAACAGGTAGATCCCCATGGAGGCGAGGTGCGTGCGGCCGCGAGCCTGCAGTCCCGCGGCCTGCAACGCGTCGGGGGCGACCGCAAACGCGTCCAGCACGGCCTCCTCCCGCGGCTTCTCGTGGAAGGCCTCGATGACACCCTCGGCACTGACCTTGAGCACTCCGAGCCCACTGGCTTGCTCCCGCAGCACCGGCAGCGCGGCGATGGTGATGGCGGCCCCACGGCGCTCATGGAAGTCGATCATCTGCCGGAAGTCCATGTGATAGAGCTGATCGCCGGACAGGATGAGGCACAGGTCGGCCCCGGCCGGCTGCAGGTGGCGCAGGTTCTGGCGGACCGCATCCGCCGTCCCCTGATACCAGGCCTCGCTGTCCATCGTCTGCTCCGCCGCGAGCACCTCGACGAAGCCACGCCCGAAGTCGTCGAACTTGTAGGTGTGCCCGATGTGGCGATGGAGCGAGGCGGTGTTGAACTGGGTCAGCACGAAGATGCGGTTCAGGCCGGAGTTCAGACAGTTGCTCACCGGGATGTCGATCAGGCGGTACTTGGCGGCCAGCGGGACAGCAGGCTTGGCGCGCTCGCGCGTCAGCGGGTAGAGCCGCTGGCCGCGTCCGCCACCGAGGATGATGCAGACAGTCCCCTTCATGCACAGACCTCCAGGTAGTCTTGTGCGCTCCATTTCCTGGTCTACCGGCGCAATCCCTGCCCGGGCGGCGGCGCGTGACGTCCGCGCTGTGTCAGAGGTCGTCCCTCGCATCAGGGCGAAGAACCGCAACGAGACTGTCTTCGATCCGGGAGGGACATGCCGATGCGCACGCTCGTCCTCGTA
>CAZIWQ010000375.1:0-3349 GCA_964542355.1 uncultured Armatimonadia bacterium | reverse complement strand
CGTATGCCTGGCCTTCATTACCGCCGGTGCCTGGGCCGATGGGGTCCTCGACCAGGCCCAACTCATCCGGCGTTGCGCCGACCTCGACGCACTCGCCCGGCTGGAGCCGGGGACGAGCTGCCGCCAGTTCTCGAGCTATGACCGGCGCTCACACGACCGGCGCTACTGGGATGCTAATGGCGACTGCGGGCAGTACCTCGCCTACGATCCCGCCCGCCACGGCGCTCCGCTCAAGCCTGACGAGGCCCTGATGGCCCAGATGCAGGGGCCGGGGTGCATCTACCGCATCTGGTCGGCCAATCCCATGGGGCGAATCCGGCTCTACCTCGACGGCGACCGCGAGCCGACCTACGAGTTCGACTTTGACAGGCTCTTCCGTGGCGGGTACGAGGACTTCAAGCCTCCGTTTGTCTACAAGCGCGACGGCCAGCAGTCCGCCTCAGACTGCTATCTCCCCATCCCGTACGCGAGGAGCTGTCGCGTCACTGCGGACCGGCGCCACAGCCAGTACTACCACATCGGCTATGTCACCTACCCGGCGGGGACGGAGGTGGCGACCTTCAAGTGGCCGCTCGATGCCGCGGCCAAGCAGGCCGCCGCCACCGTCGCGGCGAGGTGGAGCCACTGCGGCGACGATCCCCGGCCGCCGGCCCCCGGGGATGCCACCGTGACCAAGTCCGTGACGCTGCTGCCGTGGAAGCCGGTGGTGCTGGCTGATCTTCCCGGCCCGGCCGTCATCAAGACCCTCAAGGCGCGGCTGGCGGGGGACGAACGCTACGTGTGGCGCAAGGCGCTGCTTGAGGTGTGGTTCGATGATGAACACAAGCCCGCCATCGTCTGTCCGCTCGGCGAGTTCTTCGGCACCGGCTGGCAGCCCAACGAGTACCGCAGCTACCCGCTGGGCGTCGTGGGCGGGCAGGGCTACTCCTACTGGGCCATGCCCTGCCACAAGCGGGCGAAGGTGCAGGTGACCTATCGTGGCGGCGCGCCGGTGAAGCTTGACCTCACCCTCCGCTGGCAGCAGGTGAAACAACTAGGGCCTGACGCCGCCCTGTTCCACGCTCGCTGGCGGCGCGAGGCGCCCGGCAAGGTCTTCGACTATCCCTTCCTCGATGCCGGCGGGGCCGGGCGCTTCGTCGGCGTTGCCCTGTTCATCGACCACCCGGTGCCGGGGTGGTGGGGCGAAGGGGACGAGAAGGTGTGGGTGGACGGTGAGGAGTTCCCCTCGACCTTTGGCACCGGGTCGGAGGATTACTTCGGGGACGCCTGGGGGATTCGCGACCTCGAGCAGCCGTCCTTCGGCTGCAACCTGCGCAAGGACACCCGCACCTCATGCTACCGCTGGCACATCGGCGATAGCATCCCCTTCTCCTGGTCCTACCGCATGACGATCGAGAACTACCCGCCGTTTGCCGAGGACTACACCAGCGTGACCTACTGGTACCAGGCACCCGGTGGGCGCGACTTCTTCAACAGCGAGAACATCGACGACTGGCGCCCGTGGGGGCGCTCCATGCCCTACACGGTGGAGGCGGAGGATGCGTGGATCGACCAGCTCGACGGCTTCCCGAAGCCGATCTCCGACGACGGCCTCGCGGCGGAGTTCAGTCACGGGCTGGCGGTCGACTTCGGGTTCCGCAACGCGGGGATGAGCACGCCGGAGGGTAGCTTTGAGCTGGAGCGGCGTGATGTCTACACCCCGACTGCCTATGTTGCGGTCACGGAGCATGGTCGCGAGGTCGCCCTGTTTGACGTGATCGTCGACGGTCAGAGGCTGCGTCCGTTGGAGGACCGCCGCAAGGAGGGGCGCATCACGTTCGAGGGGATGCTGCTGCCGGCCGGCCGTCACCGCATCGCCCTGCACCACACCGAGGACGGCCCGCTGGGCGTCGACTGTCTCCAGCTCGAGCCCAGCATGCAGGTAGCCGGGGCGTTGGAGGGTGAGGCGATCACCCCCATCCGCATCGAGCAGGGGAAAGCGGATGTCGAGCTGGCGCGGCTGCGCTGGAGCCGGGGAGGGCAGCTCCTGTTCCTGCCGGAGAAGCCCGGCGCGAACATGACCCTCGATCTGCCGGGCACCGACGCCCTCAGCGCCAACATGATCGTGCAGTTGACGACAGGCCCCGAGTATGGGGACGTTCAGCTCAAGTGGCTGGGGCAGCCGATCGGGGACGTCGTGTCCTGCTACTCGGTGACACCGGGACTGCGGAAGGTGGCGCTGGGCCAGGTGCGGGTGCCGGACCGCGACCGCCTGCTCACCGTGGAGGTTGTCGGCAGGCACGCCGACGCCACCGGGCTGCGGGTTGGCATCGACTATGTGCTTCTGGACCGCATTCTGTACCCGGGCGCTGTGGAGGCGGAGACCGCTCCGGTGCTCAAGTCCCGCGGCGGGGGGCTCAGCACGCAGGAGAACCCGTGGATGCGCGAGCTCAGCGGCCACGCGCAGCTCTTCTTCACCAACCAGGAGCAGGAGGGGGCGGTGGAGCTCGGCTTCAGCGTCCCGGCTGATGGCGACTACGAGGTGTTCGCCTGTTTCTCGCACAGCCATGACTATGCCACGGTGCAGGTTGCGGTCGATGGCGAGTCGGTGGGCAATCGGGTGGACCTGTACGCGCCGACGTGGGTGCACGGGGGCGAGACGCGGTTGGGGACAGTGGCCTTGAAGGCCGGGCGACACACCATCCGTTTCCAGTCTGCGGGGAAGAGCCCGGCGTCGAAGGGGTACTTCATGGGCATCGACTGCTTCCGCGTCAGCGGGAAGTGAGGGGGATGGCATCTGGGGACCCGGCGCTTGTGTCAGTGGGTGCAGCGGCGACGCCTTGGCGTGCCCCGCCCGTCCGGATGACGTCGTTGCCGTAGAGCCCCGGAGGGGCACTCAGAAGGTAGCCACGGGTGACAACCCGTGGACTCGCGGCCCCCTTGCCGGATCAAGCCCCCGAATGGGGGCGTCAGAACGCCGTGTCCCGCACGCCGCCCGCCCCCATGCCGACGCCGCATTCCTTGCGTTCTCGCAGGCAGACAGGAGGCCCCATGATGCCGGGCACGTTCACGAGCCTGCACTACCACATCGTCTTCGGCACGCGGGGAGGCCTCCCCATGATCACCGCCGACCTCGCTCCGCGCCTGTGGGCCTACATGGGCGGCATCCTTCGGGGGCAGGATGGGACCCCGCTACTGATCGGGGGTGTCGCCGACCACGTGCACGTCCTCACCGGGCTCCGGCAGGATCGCGCCCTCGCGGACGTGGTGCGCGACATCAAGGCCAGATCGTCGCGCTGGGTGCATGAGGAGTTCGCCGAGCACAGTGAGTTCGGGTGGCAAGAGGGGTACGGTGCGTTTACGGTGAACG
>CAZIWQ010000374.1:4959-6504 GCA_964542355.1 uncultured Armatimonadia bacterium | reverse complement strand
CCGATGTGGCGAACTCACAGCCCGCTGCGTCATACGCAACCACCCGCCTGAGCGCCTCGCGGCACCCCCATGCGTGAGGCCAGGCGATTTGGGAAGGAAGATGAATGAGACCATGCGTAGTGTGATCGTCGGTTGCCTGCTGCTGGCTCTCGTCGGCACTGCCGTCGCGGCGGGGGAGTTCATCGTCATCAAGGATGGCGCACCCCGGTGCCAGATCGTGATCGGGCCCGGCGCGAAGGACGTGGAGAAGCAGGCGGCGGCTGACCTCGTACGGTGCCTGCAGGTCATGACCGGCGTGCAGGTCCCTCTCATCGTGCAGGGCCAGGGGACCGCCAGCGTCCCCGGCATCCTCGTGGGGCCGTGCAAGCTGCCTGACGACGTCATGGCGAAGGTGCAGGCGCGCGACTACGGCGGGTACGTCATCACCCGCGCGGGCGTCGATCTGGTCGTGCGCGGACCGAGCGAGTACGGGAGCAACAACGCCATCCGCGGCCTGCTGACCGACATCCTGGGAGTGCGTTGGTTCGGGCCCGGGCCGCTGGGCGAGCACATCCCGCGCTGCAAGGACGTCGTGTTGCCGCCGCTCGAGATCGCGGTCAACCCGGCGTTTCGCTTCCGCTTCTTCAGCGGCGTGGACGAGGACCGGCCGTGGGACTTCCGCAACCGTCTCGACCTCCCCGGCAACTGGAACGCCCCCTTCCTCGGCTCCATGGGGCACTACCTGTGGGCGATCATCCGGCCGAGCAAGTACGGCAAGGAGCATCCGGAGTTCTTCCCGCTGCTCAACGGCAAGCGCTACCTCGGCACCGACGGCGACCAGCGCGCCAACCCGTGCACGAGCAACCCGGGGACCATCCAGGCCTCGATCGACACGATCAACCGCTACTTCGACGAGCACCCGCAGGCCCATACGCACTCGGTGTGCATCAACGATACGAACACCTGGTGCGAATGCGAGGCCTGCAAGGCGCAGGACGTGGAGGTGCCGAGCTTCCGGGGACGCAAGATCTTCTCGGACCGCTACTACACCTATGTCAACACGGTGGCGCGCGGAGTGGCGGCCAAACACCCCGACAAGTTCATCGGCTGCTTCGCCTACGCGGGCGTGGAGCCGGTACCGGCGAAGATCAAGCACCTCGAGCCCAACGTCTACGTCGGGATCACCCAGGATTGCTCGCAGCACTATGATGCCGCCTACCGGGAGAAGGACTACGCCTTCCTGCGCGCGTGGCAGCAGGTGGCCTCGCATGTGGGCAAGTATGACTACTACGGCCTGGGAGCGTTAGTGCCGCGCTACTATCCGCACCTGATTGCGCAGGACATCAAGCACTCCGCGGCCATCGGCCTGGAGGGGTT
Source organism: uncultured Armatimonadia bacterium (assembly GCA_964542355.1). Lineage (GTDB taxonomy): Bacteria > Armatimonadota > Zipacnadia > Zipacnadales > JABUFB01 > CAZIWQ01. The sequence continues at coordinate 5,148 of CAZIWQ010000374.1, read as the reverse complement.
CCATTCGGAGGCCTACCCGCAGTGGCCGGTGTTCGGCCCGCAGGTCTACCTCGCCGCGCGCCTGCTGTGGGACCCGTCGCTGAACACCGACGCGCTGCTGCAGGAGTACTTCGCCAGGCTCTACGGCCCGGCGGAGCAGGAGATGGCCGCCTTCTACCAGGTCTTCGAGGATGCCTGGATGAGCTACCA
>CAZIWQ010000374.1:0-4949 GCA_964542355.1 uncultured Armatimonadia bacterium | reverse complement strand
GGCACCTGGTTCGAGGGCATCGGGAGCATCGCCCAGGAGCTGGCGATGTACCGGCCCGAGCATCTCGCGGCGGCGCGGCGGCATCTGCGCACAGCCAGACGACTGGCTGACACCGACCTGCTCAAGCAGCGGATCGACTATGTCGAGCAGGGCACGGCCTACGGTCTGAACCTGATCGAGGGCTGGCTAGCGGCCACGGAGCTGGGCGAGCTGGAACTGTCGGCTGCTACTGCCCCGCAGGCCATGCGGCTGATCCGGGCCCTGAACCGCTGCACGCGCGACGAGCCGCGGCTCTACCAGCAGAGCCTGACCGGCGATCCATACACGGGCGGGAGGAACTGGTATGTGGAGGGCGGTCGCAGCCTCAATGGCCAGTGGCGAGCGCGCTGCCAGACCGCTACCTTCGACGGACTGCAGCGGCTGGCCACCATGTACGCACAGACCGGCAACAAGGCCGAGGCCGACAAGGTGTGGGAGGAGTTCGGGGAGAGCACCAAGGGCACGGACATGGCACTGCTAGTGCGCCTGTTCCGCGGTGAGCTGGACGGCCTGACGAACCTGTTGCCGAACCCGTCGTTTGAGAAGACCACCGGGGAGGCCCCGGTCGGGCCGGACTGGGTGAGTGAGGGGGTGCCGCCCGGCTGGAGCGCGTGGAAGATCGATCCGCCGCGCGGCCGGCTCTTCCTCGACGGCAGCCGCGTCCACAGCGGCAAGGTCGCTGCCGTGCTGCAGGACGGCAACCAGATGTGCTACATCACCACCGTGCCCGTCAAGACCGGGAGATGCTACGCCACCTGGGTCTACGCCTGGGCGACGCGGATCGGTGGCGCGCACACGGCCGCCATCGACCTGCGCTGGCAAGACAAGGACGGCCACTGGTCCAACCAGGGCCGCAACCAGCGGACGCTGGCGCGCGGCGCGCAGCGGTGGGAGAAGCTCGCGACCGCGGCGACTGCTCCGGAAGGCGCGGCCCGTGCCGTGATCTTGCTCAGTGCTGAGGGACTGGAGAGCAGCGACAAGGTCTGGTTCGACGATGCGAGTCTGGTGGAGGTAGAAGGCAGATAGCGGACGGGGAACGGGGAACGGGGAACGGCGACGGGGGACGGCGGCATTGGGCATTCGGCATGTGGCATTGGGCAACGGCAGGAACGGCTCGCTCCACGAGCATCCCGCCAAGCCACTGGCCTCCCGCCGTTCCCTACGCTCCTACGCTCTTACGTTCCCCCCGTCACTCCTCCGGCACCGGCACCATGTCCACCAGTGTCTTCCCCGCCAGCAGCTTCACCACCAGCGGCGTCCCCGCCACCGGGAGCTTGCTCAGGTCCATCTCGTTGCCTCCGGCCTTCGCCGGCTGGGTCAGCAGCGCACGCCCGTCGCGGTCCGCCACGACCAGCGTACCCGCCGTCGGGAGCGTGCTGACCTGCACCTGCAGGCGCTGCCCGGTGCGTGTCGCCTCCAAGCGCCGCGTCAGTTGCGCGATACAGCCCACGTCCTTGCGCGGCAGATAGGCACGCATATACACGAGGTCAGTGTTGGGCATGAAGGTGTAGTCCAACTCCTCACCCGTAAGCATGTCCACCAGGTGCTGGCCCTCGTTGAGCTTCACCGCGAGCGCGATGCCGTCGAACGTGAAGCCACTGGCATTGTAGAGGTGGTAGAGATGCTTGTCGCCCGCGGAGAAGCGGTTGACGTAGATGCCGGGCGCGTTGCCGGGGGTGTAGAGGAGGGGTGTGCAACTGCGGCCCTGATAGGCGTCCTCGTTCTCGTTGAGGATGGTGTAGTAGGCCGTGGGGTAGTAGCGGCCAAACGACTCCACCGCATTCCAGAACTTCTTCTTGTCGCCCGGGTCGGCGCCCCGATGGTCCAGCTCGTAGGCCTTGCACTCCGGGAAGTAGAACCGCTGCAGGTTGCACTCCAGCGGTCGCAGGGGCGTGGCCATGACAGTGAAGTCGTAGGTGATGCAGCCGTCGAGGTACTGCATCAGGTAGTCATAGCCGGGGTGCTCAGTGGTCAACACGAGGCCGGGGCGGACCTTATCCATCGCCTCGTGGACCATCCGGGTAGCCTCGGCGGTGGCCTTCTGCCACTGGGTGATGCCCGGCTCCTGGTAGGTGTGCTTGTGGTCGGGGCTGTAGCAGGCCCAGCCGCGGTGACCATACTCATCCAGCCGGATGCCATCGGCGCCCGTCTCGCGCATGACCCGCCCCATCGTCTCCGCCACCCACTGCCGTACTGCCGGAAGGTCGTGGCAGGGGTTGAAGACCTCGTAGCCGGTCGAGAGCTTCCCCTCCTGGTTGACCACACACCATTCCTTGCCATGGGCCCGGCCGATGGGGCAGTTCTCGTCCAGGCGGAAGGGGTCGGTATACAGCGTAGTGAGCGCGCCCAGCTCCTGGTAGGTCTTGACCGCCTGCCGGAAGGCCGGGAGGCCGCCGAAGCGCTCGTTGTAGCCGGAGTAGTCGCCGGGCTGGTTGTTCCACATCTTCTGCCCGGTGACGGGGTCGTTGACGAAGTAGTGCTCCCATCCCTTGATCTGCGCCGGCGTCAGCACCTTGCCAAGCTGGTCGAAGGGCGTGCTGAACGGGCCCAGGGGCGACCAGTCCCACCAGCTCATCAGCTCGATGCAGTCCGTCTGGGTATGCGTGAAGCCCGGCTTCGCCTCCTGGATGATGTCGGTGCGGTACTTGCCGTCCTTGAACAGGATGCCCTGGCCCCACCCCGCGGCCATCATGTTGTGCACCGACTTGAGCCGCGAGGGATACGGCCGCCACTGCCACACCTGGTGTGCCCACTCGGCGTAGCTGGCCATCGCGGTGTGCCAGTCACCGGCGTGGGCCGCCAGCACCGCCTCGGCCGGCGCGAACGCCCCGCCCGGGGGACGCGTCCGGCGCAGGTACTCCGTGGAAAGCCCCGTGCCCGGCACTACCTCCAGCGGGCTGGGTGTGCGATACTCCTCGCGCACCCGGTACTTGACACCCACGAGCGCGTCCCCATTGGCCTCGGCAGCCCCGGGCACGACCTTGCGCAGGGAGAGGATCTTGTGCCAGCCCTCGGAATCGTCTAGCCTCAAGTACATGCCCCCGCCGCGCTGTGGGCTGTAGAGGTCCATCACCTGGTAGAGTGCTTCGTGATCGCCGTAGCCGCGGCGGATCAGCGTGCCGCAGTCGCTGAAGATGCCCCCGCCCCACGGGTAGTAGTAGTAGTCCCGGGCGGCCTGCTCGGACACAGCCAGACCCGCGAGGTGCGGGAATGAGAGCTTGAAGTCCACCGCCGCCGGCCCCGTATTCACGAGTTTCAGGCTCAGGCGCAGCCCTTCGCCGTCGACGGTCGCCGTGAGCGTAGCTGCCAGCGCCGGCTCGGCCGCAGTCAGCTCGGCGACGAAGCCGGTTGCCGTGGACTTGATGCTCTTCAGCGCGAAGTCCCGGCTGCCCGCGCGCCACTTGTCTCCCGTCATGACGGCGAACAGCCACACGGCATCGGGCTGGCGGACCATCTCCGTGCGGGTGATCGCGTTGTAGAGGGAGACCAGGCGCAGCTTGCCATCTGTCTCGAAGCGCGCGCGCAAGCGGCCGTTGTCCAGGGTCAGGGTCTTCCCGCTGATCGTGCAGGTTGGGGTGGTGGCGAGGAACTCGCGGCCACAGGCCGGTGGGGCAATCGCCGGACACAGGTTCACCGGCCGCGCCTGCGGGTGGTAGGATCGGCTGCCGGCGATGGTGACGCTGTGCACGGTGACCGGGCCGGCGACCGGCCGCACGAGCAGGCCCGAGATGACCGCGTGGTCCGGGTTCTCGAGCTTCAGGCTGCCATCGCCTCTGGCCGCAGAAGCAGGCTTGTCATCGGCATCCAGCCAGGCACATTCCGCCTGCCCGGCGACGGCAACAGTGGCCTGTAGTGCCGCAGCGCTGTCCACACTCGCCGGACTCCATTCCAGCCGCAGGGCCTGCCCCGGCTTCAGGACAGTCCCGGCAGCCGTCTTCTCCGCTCCCCGGGCCCCCACGTACTTCAGCAGTTGGGCCGGATCGTCCAGCGGGGGCGTCTGGCCCGGAGCGTAGCGGACCGCGAACGTCGTGTCCTTCTGCAGCAGGTAGAGGCGGACCATGTACTCGCCGTTGCCGCCCGGGATCGTCAGCTTCTCCTGGGTCCACTTCTTGCCGTCGAACGCCACGGCGCTATTGCCGCGCTTGACGGAGTTGTCGATGCCAAGGTAGAGGTAGTCGTCACCCTTGGAGTCGGGGGCCTTGCGGACGAGGATCTCGTTGGGTCCGCGCTTGAACTGGGCCTTGGGCACCTCGAAGTCATACCAGGTGAACGCCGGGTTGGGGTCCTTGCCCTCCGGGTAGACGGGCGCTCCCCCCCTGGTCGGGTAGCTGTGCACCTCGCCGTTGATGACGATCTGGTAGGTCTCGTCGAGGCCATTAGCCTTGGGCAGGTCGTGCCACGAGTAGTCGCGCACAGTGAGATAGAGCGAAAGGCGCACCTCGCGCGTGGCGTCCCAGACGGCGGCCGGGACGTCTGAGAGGTCCAGGGTCTTGCGGGCGGTGTAGTCGCCCCGGTTCTGGTGGGTGATGCCGTTGGTGAGGCCGCCGAAGTTGCCGGCGTCATCGCGCACGACACAGACGCCGTCATGGACGTCCTCGACCAGCGAGGGGACCGCCATCGCGACGGAGACGGACAGGGCCAGCAGGCTCGCGAGCAGCAGCCGTTGCGTACGCATCATTGCCTCCGCAAGATCGAAATCGAGCAACGCCTTCCGCAGCGTCGCTCCGACGACCTGCTACCTGGAGACCCGGCCGGGAAGGCCACTTCCGGCCGGGTCTCTAGCGGCGGGACGGGTGCGAGTGGCTTCTGCGGGTCTCTGAGCGTGGCGTCGCGGCCTCAGAACGACTCTTCGGCCGCGCTTCTAGTGCCGTGCAACGGATGCTTCTACGGGTGGCCAACATCGCCCCGTC
>CAZIWQ010000373.1:0-6541 GCA_964542355.1 uncultured Armatimonadia bacterium | reverse complement strand
GCTCCGATGCGGTAGACCCCGTCCGCAACTGTGAAGCGGATCTCGGTCGCCCTCCCCCTGTCCACCTGCCACGTGCCGTCGCGCTTCTGCGAGATCACCGCGCCATCCCCGCCGACCGCCAGCACCAGCCGGCGGGGCCCCTGCTCCACCAGCTCGGCGACACAGGTGTCGGTGTAGGGCTCCAGCAGGATCGGCAGCCGCCGGGCGTGGGTCACGGCCGCGGCAGGTACCTCCAGCGTGACGCGGACGGCGCCCGAGCGAGTGCCATCCGGCTTGCGGGCGAGGGCGGAGTACAGGCAGGTGGCCCCGGCATACAGCGCATGGCCCCCGTTGTAGTCGATCACCCCGGCCAGCGCCGGACGCGGGCGCGCGTTGGCGACTGCAATCCCCTCCGGCGTGCCGCTTGCACACAGCGCCGTCGTCCAGAACGGCATGTCGACCATCTCAATGCGCGCCCGCCGCCGACCCAGGTCGTCGTGGAAGGCCATGTACACCGGGTCATCGCTGACCCAGTTGGCCCACAGCCGATGGGTGGCGAAACACGCAAAGCCCAGCGCCGTTGGTCTGCCGATCAGGCCGGCAATCACGCGCTGCTTGTTGTGGTATCCCACGTCGAGCACGGCGAGCGCACCGGCATCCCGCATCACCTTCGCGTAGCACGAGAACCCGGTGACATGGTGGCGCTGCAGGTCGGCCGCGCTCATCGTCTCTTGCCTGAGTGCGCGGCGGCGCGATCCCTGCGTCTCCATGCCGCGCGGGAGCGAGGGCAGCCAGGGGGGAGCCCAACTGACACGGAGGTCACCCGCCCCCTCGCGGCCCTCGACAAGCTGCTCGATGCCGAACAGCCCCGCCAGGAGCGGGGACAGCCGCAGCCATCCCCCGCTCTCATACATCCCCGCCCCGATGTCGCACACCAGCGCGCCGCCGGTGCGCACGAACTCCCCGATCTGGGCCTGCACCGGCTCCGGCAACTGGAGTGCCAGAGGCGCCAGCACGGCCCCGTAGCGGCTCAGGTCGACGAGCGAGACATCCTCCAGCGTCAGGTAGTCGGCAAGACCGTAGCGTGAGCCGAGGCGGAAGGGCCAGAACGGGTTCCCGGGCTCACCGGGAGCGAACCTATCGATGAAGCCATACGCCCCGCTTCCGGACCGATCCAGCGATCCGGCAAACGGCTCATAGAGAAACGCCTGCGTCGGCTGCGGGTGGCAGGTGAAGGTCTCTGACCCGCAGGTGGTGCGCACGGCCTTGCCCAGCTCGCGAGCCACCACTGCGGGGGCAGAGCAGTCCTGCAGACGCTTCCAGTCAGCGAGGCCGATCCCCCGGGCCCCGTGGAGGCCGGCCACCGCCATCCAGCGGGCCAGGTCATGCTGGTAGTAGGACTCCTCGGTGAGCGGGATCGACAGACACGGGATAGCGCCGAACCGCCCGCCGCGCCGGGCCATGTCCACGGCCTGCACGTTGTGCGTCAGCGTATCTGTCTCCAGTAAGTCCGGGGGCATGAACGGGCAGACGATGTCGTAGCCGGGGGGGACGGCGGTGAGACTGCGGTACATCGACAGACGCCCCGTCATCACGGAGCGGGTCGCGTCGAGGGACTTGATCGTGGTGACCCAGTGCCCCATCACCTCGCGGAGGGCCACGGCCCGGAAACGGGCGACATCGACGGTCGCCCGCCCGACCCCGAACGGGAGCTCCCGATCCAGCTCATACGCCGCCTGGGGCGTCACCTCACCCCAGCCTGTGACCCGCGAGCCCCAGGAGGCGTTGAGTGCGGCCGGATCGGGGTAGCAGCGCCGGGCGAACGCGGCGAAGTCAGTCGCATTGTCGGTGATGGTCTCGTCGAGGAAGTCGCCGGTCGCCCACGCCACCACCGCAGGGTTGGCTCGGAAATGCTTGACGACCCGCTCAATGAGCGCGGCCACCCACGCCCGATAGCGTTGGCTGCTCGCCGCAGGGGCGAGGTCAAAGGCCCGCGAGACCGTGGGGATGCCGATGATCACCTGCAGGCCGTGGCGCCGGGCTTGCTCGACCCGGTCGCCGAGCATCGCCAGGTCGATGGCGTCCATCGTGTCGCCGGTGAGATACACCGCAGTGACCCCGAGCCGGGCGACGGCGTCGATCGCCTCCGGGCTCTGGGCGCCATAGACGAACACCAGCGGCGCGGCGGGTGGCGTCGCGAACGCCGGCACCAGGCCGGTACACAGCAGCAGGAGCGCGACGGCCACGAGGCAGTCTCCGCGTAGGTCGAGCGTCCCGCTCGACAGGCACACCGCCGACCGAGACGGTCGGCCTACGCGGTGTCCGCGGGTCGTCCCTCGCCGCACCTGCCGGTCGCTGTCATCCTGAGGAGCACATGCGGCTTCGCAGAAGCCGCAGCGACGAAGGATCTCGTCTCGCCCACAAGTGCCTTTGCCTTGGCAGATCCTTCGCCCGAAGACCGCGCAGCGGTGTGGGCTCAGGATGACATCCTCTGGCGCAGGCGATGCCACCATGCCCTAGCCCACCGTCCCGGGCGCCAGCGTGCAGCGGTAGCCCACGCCGTGGACCGTCTCAATGCGGGCCGCGAGCGGCGGCAGCTTCGCCCGCAGGCGCCGGACATGGATATCGACGGTACGGTCACCCCCGAAGTAGTCCTCGCCCCACACCGCGTCCAGGATGCGGCTGCGCGGGAGCGCGACCCCGGGGTTGGCGAGGAAGTACCGCAGGAGCGCGAACTCCTTGTACGTCAGGTCGACCGGCACCCCCTGCAGCCGCACCCGCATGCCGCCCACGTCGACGACCAGGTCGCCGAGCTTGATGACCGCCTCGTCCTCAGTCATGTCCTGCCGCCACAGGGCCAGGCGCACCCGCAGCGCGAGCTCAGCCGGCAACAGCGGCAGGAGGATGGCGTCGTCGGCACCACAGTCCACGGGGAAGTGGTTGGCGGCGTTGGGGTCGATCAGGGCGATGATGGCCGGGGACCGGTCGGCGGGGTGGCGGCGGATCGTGCGACAGGTGGCGGCACCAGCCGCGGGGTCGCGGCCGAAGTGGACGAACACGACGACGACCCGGCGGTCGTAGAGGGCATCGCGCAGGTCTGTGGGGCTGGCGGCCACCACCGTGGCGATCCCCAGGCCGGCCAGGACTGGTGGGATCTCGACTGTCACCGGCGCGGGCAGCGCTGCCAGCACACCGCAACGGGCGGCGGCATCCGGCGCCGGCCGCCGCGCGGATCGCGTCCCTGCCTCAGTACGCGTAGAGCTGGCCATAGGGTCTGGTGGTGTGCGAGCGGATGCGGGTGAACGGCACCCCCATAAGCTCGGCAAGCGACAGGTTGAACTCGGTGCAGTACGGTGTCAAGAGCTCGCGCAAGACCGCGGTCTCATCCTCCCCGACGGCCTCGAGCGTGACCCCTTTGCGCACCCGGTCCGCCGGGACCTCCCCGCGGACATACAGCGTGCCGCCGTGCATGCCGGTGGCGCAGTAGCGACCGACGATTGGCTCGCCCGCCGGCAGGTCGAGGCCAAGCACGATCAGCTTCCCCCCGGCCAGGTACTCCCCGCAGAAGTCACGGACGCGGCCGCCGATGATGACTACCGGCTCGCGGCCCTGGTACGACTTCATGTGGATCCCGATGCGATAGCCGGCATTGCCCCGGACGTAGATGCTGCCGCCGCGCATCGAGTAGCCCATGACGTCGCCGGCATGGCCGGGCACCACGATCAGCCCGTCATTCATGGTGTTGGCGATGCCATCCTGGGCGTTGCCCGAGCAGTGGATGCGGGGGCCGCTCATGAAAGCGCCCAGGTCATTGCCCGGGATGCCGTCGATGTGGATGTCGATGGCCTGGTCGATGCCGCAGCCGATGTAGCGGTGGCCGCAGATGTTGACCAGGTCGAACGCGGTCTCACCGGCCGCGACCCCCGCCTTGATCTGTGCGTTCAGCTCACGATAATGCAGCGTGGAGGCATCAATCTTCATACTTCAATCCCGGGCCCGCTGACGATGTGTTTGCGATACTGCTTGGGCAGGGCGAGCAATCCCAGGTCACGCTGGATGAGCTTCTCCTTGAAGCCCGTCACATCGATGCCCTGGCGGATGAGGCCGGTGATGATCCCGGCGCGGTCGATATCTCCCACGAACACGGCCCCCACGATCTTCCCTCCGACGATGAACATGCGCCGGTAGCTCTTCTGATCGGGCGAGTGGTATTCCAGTGTCTCGGCGCCCTGCGGCGGGGAGATCAGACCCACCGAGATGGTGGGCAAGCCGCACACCTGGATCGAGTTCATCGGGATGTTGCCGGCATACGGCTCCAGCGCCCCCGCCATGTTCCGGCCGGCCAACTCGCCCTGCATGTACGCACCCGGCCAGATGGCAATCGGCCGCCGATCGCCAAACAGCGGGTCATAGGCTTCGGCAACGTCGCCCGCGGCGAAGATGTCGGGATCGCTCGTGCGCAGGTGGTCATCGACCAGGACGCCGCGGTTGACGGCGATCCCCGCCTGCTCGGCCAGGCGCGTGTTGGGGCGGACCCCGACAGCGATGATGACAAGCTGCGCGGGCAGGCGGGAGCCACTGTCGAGCGTGACGCTCTGGACGGTCCCGTTGCTGCCGCCGATGCTGGTGGCGCCGGAGGAGGTGATGACCCGGACGCCATGCTCCTCGAGGGCGCGCCGCGCCATCTGCGAGCCGGTCTCGTCCAGGGCCTGGGCCAACACCCGGTCCATCAACTCGACGATCGTGGTCTCCAACCCCAGGTAGGCGAAGGCCTCGGCGACCTTGACACCGATCATCCCGCCGCCGATCACGACGGCCTGGCGGACGCCCTGTTGCGCGATGTACTCGCGCACATGGCACATGTCCTCATGGCGCGTGAACGTGTAGACGCCGGCGAGGTCGCCTCCCGGGATCGGGGGGACGATCGGGCTCCCGCCGACTGCGAGCAGGAGCCGGCCGTACCCGAGCACGGCCCCATGCGCCAGCACGACCTCGTGCGCCTGCGGGCGCAGCTCCGTGGCCGCGGTGCCCAGGTACGTGTCGACCTTCATGCGCCGGTAGAAGTCGTGGGGGCGGTAGTTGATCCGCTCCTCCGGAACCTTGCCGGCCAGCACGTAGGTGATCAGGGGCGAGCAGTACACGTGGTTCGGCTGATCCGACACGACCGCGAGCGAGCCGTCCGGGTCGTGCTCACGGATGGCCTCGATGGCGGCCGTGGCGGCCGTGGAGTTGCCGACGATCAGATAGTCGTACCGCTTCTCACTCATAGACCAACGCCTCGTTCGGGCAGTGGGCGACGCAGGCCGGCATCGGGCCCCCGGCACACAGGTCGCACTTCGAGCCGACCTTGCCCTGTTCAGTATTGATCTGGATGGCCCCGAAGGGGCAGACCATCACGCAGCTCCAGCAGCCGATGCAGCGATCCGCGTCGTGCTCGATGGCGCCGGTTGCCGGGTCGCGCGTCATCGCCCCGGTGATGCACGCCGCCAGACACGGCGCATCCTCGCAGTGGCGGCACTGGAGGGCGAACGAGATGGCCCCATCCTCCTCCACGCGCACCGCGGGATCGGGCAGGTTCTCCTGATCGGAGAAGGCCTTCACCAGCGTCTGGTGGCCGGAGTGCTGGAAGATGCAGTAGATCTCGCACAACCGGCACCCGATACAGACTTCCTCTTTGGCATAGATGCGTTTCATGACGGACTCCTATCGCCCTGCGGGCGCAACGTCCAGGATCTCCATCTCCTCGCGGGTCATGCCGACGGCGCGGAGCATCTCGCGGTTGCCGCGCAGGCTGTCGATGCTGTTCATCCCCATGCCCCCCAGCATCTCCTTCAGCTCCAGCGACCAGGCGCGGAGTAGGTTACTCAGCCGGCGGGTGCCAATCTCCGGATTGAGCCGCTTGGTGAGATAGGGGTCCTGCGTGGCAATCCCCCACGTGCACTTGCCGGTATAGCACTTCTGGCACATGTGGCAACCCATTGCGATTAGCGCCGAGGTGCCGACATACACGGCGTCAGCGCCCAGCGCAATCGCCTTGATAATATCGGCGCTGTTGCGGAACCCGCCGGCGGCGACGAGCGAGGCCCGGTTGCGGATCCCCTCGGCCCGCAGCCGGCTGTCGACTGCCGCGAGGGCGAACTCAATCGGGATCCCCACGTTGTCGCGGATGACCGTCGGCGTCGCGCCACTGCCCCCGCGCACCCCGTCAATCGCCACGATCTCGGCCCCCGCTCGCACGGCGCCGCTGGCAATCGGGACGACACAGTTCACCGCCGCGATCTTCACCGAGATCGGCTTCTGATAGTTGGTGGCTTCCTTGAGGGCGTAGATGAGCTGCTTGAGATCCTCGATGGAGTAGATGTCATGGTGGGGGGCCGGTGAGATGGCATCCGAGCCCACAGGGATCATGCGGGTCGCCGAGATCTCCTCGGTGACCTTCTCCCCCGGCAGGTGGCCGCCGATCCCGGGCTTGGCGCCCTGCCCGATCTTGATCTCCACCGCCGCCGCCACATCGAGGTACTCGGCCGTGACGCCGAAGCGCCCCGAGGCCACCTGCACGATC
>CAZIWQ010000372.1:0-6543 GCA_964542355.1 uncultured Armatimonadia bacterium | reverse complement strand
GACCATGACAAAACGAGCTGGGGGCGCGGCAGCTTGCGCCGCAGCTCAAGCACGATCTCGTCACGCGCGGTCTGGAAGACGCGCTCGATGCGGGCACCGGTCGTCACGCGACGCAGGTCACCGGCCAGGCGCGCCAGCATCGTGGAGTCAAACACCATCAGGGATCACCCGGCACCTCTCCCAGGCCGATGAGCGGCAGCACCTGTGTGAGGTCATGCACGATGATGTCGCAGCCGTCGCGCTGGGGCCGCAGGCGGAAGGCGCTTGTCTCGCCGCGGTCGATGAGGATCGGGCACAGGCCGGCTGCCGCCGCCCCCGACAGCTCGTCGCTATCGCCATCCCCCACGTAGACGGTGCGGGCGGCGGGGGCACCGAGGCGCTCACAGGCCAGCGCGTAGATGCCGGGATCAGGCTTGCGCAGCCCCACGGCGCACGACAGCACAGGCGCCGGGATGGTCTGTGCGAGTGGGCTGAGCGGCCACAACAGGGGGACCTCGGGTGAGCAATCGCTGATCAGGCCAACCGGGCGTCCGGCAGCCTGCAGCGCCGCCAGCGCCACCAGGGCGTCCGGATAGGGGTCCATGAGCGAGCGGCGGGTGTAGTCGATGCGGATCCGGGAGGCGCGCGTCACCGCCTCCGCGGTGGGCTCGTGACCGGCGCGCCGGGCGATGTCGCGCAGGTTGGCCTCGATGCTCTCCCAGCGGCCGGTCGTGCGCCCCTCCTGGTCGCCCCGGAATCCAGCGATGAACGCCGCCTCGTCCATCCCGAGAGCCTGCGCCATCTCACCCAGCACGCCGAAGTACTCGTCGCGGTCGAACACGGGGACGAGGGTGCCGAACAGGTCGAAGATGACCGCGTCGCGGGCGGCCAGCGAGAGCCTGCCCCCGGGAGCATCCGGACCGCGCTCGGTGGCGACGAACTTCGCGCTCCCGGTGGCGGCCGTCTCGCCACCCGGAAGGGTCAAGGCGGCGGCCACCCGGGCATAGCTCCTGCGGCGGTCCTCGATGCGTGCGCGCACGGTCAGGCGCTCACCCAGCGGGATCGGCAGCTTGAGCCGCACGGTCAGCTCGGCGGTCACGGCATCGTAGCCCCGCCGCCACAAAGCGTGGGTCATCACCTCGTCGAGCAACGTGGCGGTGATGCCGCCGTGGAGGATCCCCTCCCAGCCCTGATGCCACTTGTCAGGGGTGAAGGTGCACACGCACTCCTCCCCCTCGAGGTGGAGGTCGGACAGGTGCAGGCCGTGGGGGTTCAGGCTGCCGCAGGCAAAGCACCAGCGGTCATCCTTGAGCTTCGTGTTCATGGGCATCACTGCTCCTTCCCCAGCCACTCGCCGGCCATTGCGAGGCAGTCGTCGAGCGAGTCGCGGGAGAGTTCACACCGCTGGATCGAGCGGAAGAAGCGGCGCCCGTACCCGCGGGTGAGGATCCGGCGGTCGAGCACGAAGACCACGCCCGTGTCCGTGGTCGTGCGGATCAGGCGTCCCAGGCCCTGCTTGAACCCCACTACCGCCTCCGGGATGTAGTAGTCGTGCATCGGGTTGTCTCCCCGGCGTGCCACGTCCTCCTGGCGGGCCTCGATGATCGGGTCGCTGGGTACGGCGAAGGGGAGCTTGCAGATCACGACACAGCGCAGGGCGCGCCCCGGCACGTCGACGCCCTCCCAGAAGCTCTTGAGGCCGAACAGGACGGCGCCGGGCTCATCGCGCAACCGGTCGAGCAGCAGCCCGCGCGGCCCGGAGACGTCCTGGCACAGCGGTATCATCCCCCATGCCATGAGGTCTGCCTCGAGCGCCTCAAAGGCCTGCCGCATGCGGCTGCGGGCGGTGAACAAGATGAGCGTCCCTCCGCCGGCGACCACACAGATCCGCCGCAACGCCTCCGTCGTGGCCTCGCTGTAGCCGGCGTCGCGGGGATCGGGGATGTCGTGGGGGACGCACAGCAAGAGCTGCTCCGTGAGTGCGAACGGAGACGGGACCGAGGTCTCCACCAGGCGCTCCTGGTACTTGTCCAGCCCCAGTCGCTGGCGGAAGAAGCGGAACTCACCATCCACCGTCATCGTCGCGGAGGTGAAGACAATCGAGGCCTTGTGCTGATAGAGGACCTCGTCGAGGACGGGGCCGATCGCGACCGGTGCGGCGTGCAGGCTCCACGACTGGCCCCGGCGCGTCTGCCACGTCTCGGCCCATGTCACGTAGTCGCTATGGCTGCCCCCGGAGGCGAGTACGGCCTCGAGGCTCTGCAGCGAGGTGTCCAGCCGTCCGCGCATGGCCTCGGCGTCAGCCCCCAGCCCCTCCATTCCGACGGCGGCGCTGAGGTCGACCTCGGCGAGCTTGCGGCCGAACTCTGCCACGGCCTCCAGCAGGGCCGTCCCGCTCTGGAGCGCCTCTGTCCCCAGTGCTGCCACCTGCCCCCACTGCGAGGTGGCACGGACTTTCTCGGTCAGGCGGACAGTAGCGCGGTCGGCCTCGCGGGGGCCGTCGGAGCTGACTTCGCGGCACAGCCACGCCACCGCATCACCCAGATCGGCGGTGACCTGCGCGAAGGCCTCCGCGAGGGCGGGCAAGGGCTCGAGCCTGCCGGTCGCGGCCACGACGGCTTGATCGGGCTTCAGGGCGTCCAGGCGCCGGCGCATCATCGCGACGAAGCTCGCGGGCTCGCCGCTGAGGGCCCGCAGCAGTTGGCTGTAGCCGTAGCCCGAGCACTCGAGGCTGAGCTGGTCGGTGGCGACGGTCTCGATGTTCTGGGCCTCGTCGAAGATCAGCCGTGTATAGTCGGGCAGAATCGAGGCCCTGGCATCGGCGAAGGTGAGGGCGTGGTTGGAGACGACGATGTCGGCACCGCGGGCGTGGGCTCGCGTCACCTCGACCGGGCAGCAGTCATTGTACGAGCAGGTGCGGCCGGCGCACGCGTCGGCCTGCGACCGCACGCGGGCGATGAGCGCTCCCAGCTCGGGGATGAGTGCCAGCGGCTCGGGCCGGATGTCGGCGAGATCGGCCGGCGCCGCGGCGACGCGCTCGGACCGAAACAGGGAGTTGGCGGCATCCAGGGCCGCCGCCACGAGGGCGCGGATGCACGGGTAGTTGGCCCGTCCCTTCACCAGGGCGGCCTCGAACTTGATCCCCAGGGCCCGTCGCAGCAGCGGCAGGTCCTTGTCCATCAGTTGTTCCTGCAGGTTGTGGGTGTTGGTGGACACCACGACCGGCTCGCCGCTCCGGTGGGCCCAGATCACCGCGGGCACCAGGTATGCCAGCGACTTGCCGACACCGGTGCCGGCCTCGGCGAGCAGCATGCGCTCATCACGAAGCGCCTCGGCGACGCGCACGGCCATCTCGATCTGCCCGGCACGGTGCTCGTAGCCCGGCAGAGTGGTGTGGATGGGCCCTCCGGGTGAGAGCAGACTGCCGGCCAGGTCGGTGAGGTCGCCGGGCAGATCGGCATCGGCGGGCTTGCGCCGCCGTGGGGGTGGCCGGCGCGGGAGCAGGGAGCTGATCAGCAGCAGGCTGACCGGGTCAGGTGGCGTGTGGGTCCAGGGCAGCCACGCGGGGCCACCATCCTGTCCCAGCAACGTCGCCAGGATCGCCCGCAGCGGCTCAGGCATCTGGGCCGCGCTCTCGCACAGACGATGGTGGACCAGCTCGGTAGCGGCCGCGGCCGGGGGCAGGTCGCGCGCGGGGGCGGGCCCGGAAGCGGGCGCGAGGCTGGCGACGCTCTCGCGCGGTCGGCAGATGAGGGCGGCCTCCGTCAGGTCGGTCAGCCGTCCCAGCACGCGGCGGGCCCGGGGGAGCACCGCCGGCCGCGATAGCAGCCCGGTGAGCTCGTCGGTCTGACAGCACGCCACCGCCGCCTCGCCGATGGCAACAGCCAGCTCGCCGCCGGCGGCGTCAAGCTCGCCCTCCGACGGGCGTCGCGGTAGGCACCACCGGCGCAGGTCGGTGCCGGGGCCGTGGAGTGTGATCTCCCGGCCCTGCGCGGTGGTCTCGCAGGTGACGAAGACGTCGGTGGGTGTCGTCTGGGTCATCGTGGCGTGGGGGAGCGGGCCCTATCTCACCCGGATTCGCAGGGCGCGCCCCGCGGTCGGGGCGGACCCCGGTCCGGGCGTATTGTACCGCAAAACGGCGCGGCCGCCTACTCCGATGAGCGGCGGCCGCGGAACCTCGGGTTCGTGGGGCGCTAGAACTCGCTATCGTCACCGTATGCGCCGCTGCTCGGGCCAGGGTCGCCGTTGCGCAGAGCCCCGCCGAGCAACTCGACGGTCGTCACCAGCATCCGGCGATCCCAGCAGTCCCGCTTCATCTCCTCGACGTCCACCTCACCCTCCAGGATGCTCTTGTCCAGCGGGGTGATATACTTGGCCTTGACGATCGTCAGGTGCTCCCGGCCCCCGCGCGTGGTGTAGCTTTCCTTGTTGAGGGTGCCGACGACGAGCAAGCGGGTCCCCTCTTTGATGTTGTCTACGGCCCACCGCCCCAGCTCCTCCCACACATCAACGAGGAACAGGTCCGAAACCGGCTCGCCCGTCGCACGGTAGAACGGACGATCGACCTCGAAGCTGAACTCCGCCTTTACCTGTCCGGATGACTTCTGACGCAACGTGGCATCCCGTGTTGCAAAGCCAGTCAATGCAACAAGATTCAGGTCTGCCAAGACGCCCACCTCCCACTTCAGGTTGGCCCCAGTTCGCCGACTGCGGCATGTTGGATGAACTCGAGATGCCACCGTTCATGGCATAGGGGCGACGGACAAGCCTGTCGCCCCGAGACACGGATTATAGCACAGGCCGACCCTGTGTCAAGCCTGCGCGGGCAAGCTTTTGCGCCCCTCCCCCTGTCGTCTCGTGACTGTCTCCGGTGCCACGCCGCGGCATGCTGCGAACCCCCCACTAGCGCCACAGAAACGGGACGTGCAGGCCCCACTCTACGCGCAATCTACCAGACAGTACGCCTGTGTGCGGAAACGGTTCGGCGCGACCGGGTGAGGACCTGCTGCGCACGCCGGCGGATACCGGCGAGGGTACTCTCCTGTCCCGCGGCTGCCACGACGCCAGATCATGCACTCCCGCGACCTGCCGGGGCGTGAGGTTCCTGGCAGGGAGCGGGCGGCACACGTGAGCATCAGGTGCACGCGGGGACTCGGATCGTGTATAATCGATCGATGCGCTGGGGGCCATCGCCGTCGGCAGGCCCGCCCATGCGCCGCAGCCTGGCGAACGCAGGGAGAGCACCGTGGATCGCCCAGTTCCCACTTCCGCGACGGTGTCATCGCCACACCAGGGGGACTCGAGTACAGAGCCCCCCGGCGACGTGGCGCGGCACGAAGCCGAGGTCCTGCGGGTGCGCGATGAGTGGGAACGCACCTTCGAGGCGGTGCCGGACCTGATCGCCATCCTCGACGCTTCGCATCGCGTCGTGAGGGTCAACCGGGCGATGGCTGAGCGGATGGGGACGAGCCCCGAGGACGCTGTCGGCAGGCCGTGCTACGAGGCTGTGCACAACCTGAGCCATCCGCCAGACGATTGTCCACACGAAAAGCTCATCGAGGACGGCCGCGAGCATGTTGCTGAGGTCTACGAGCCACGGCTGGGGGGCCACTTCCTCGTCAGCGTGTCCCCCCTGCATGACGCGCAGGGCCAGCTCAGCGGATGTGTCCACGTCGCTCGCGATATCACCGCGCGCAAACAGGCGGAGGACGAGCTGCGGCGCCATCGCGACAACCTCGAGGCGGTGGTTCACGAGCGCACGGCGGCCCTGATCGCGGCCAACGAGCAGTTGACGCGCGAGGTCACCGTGCGCCGCCAGGCCGAGGCCGAGCGGATCCGCTACCAGGAGCGCCTGCGCTCGTTGGCGGCAGAGCTGTCGCTGGCCGAGCAGCGCGAGCGGCGGCACCTCGCCAGCGCCCTCCACGACAACCTGGGCCAACTGTTGGCCTTTGCCAGCATCAAGCTGCACAGCCTGGAGCACAGCCCGACACCGGCCGCCGCCAGTGACGAAGTGGCGCATCTGCGTCGGCTCATCGAGCAGGCACAGGCCTATACCAGCTCGCTGACGTTCGAGCTCAGCCCGCCGATCCTGTATGACCTGGGGTTCGAAGCCGCCGTGGAGTGGTTGGCCGATCTGTTCCAGCGCGAGCACGGCCTCAGCGTCCGCGTCGAGGATGATGCGCTCCCCAAGCGCCTGGAAGACGACGTGCGCGCCACCCTGTTCCAGGCGGTGCGCGAGCTGCTGACCAATGTCGTCAAGCATGCCCGCGCCAGCAGCGCGCGGGTCTCGCTCGCGCGGGGGGAGGGCGAGATCCGGGTCGAGGTCGAGGACGACGGGGTCGGGTTTGACCCGTCGGCCCCGGAGCGCCACGAGCGACGGGGGTCGGGGTTTGGCCTGTTCAGTCTCCGCGAGCGCCTGAGCTACATCGGCGGCAGCCTCCAGCTTGACAGCCGGCCGGGCGAGGGGACCCGTGTCACTCTCATCGCGCCGGTGCCTCCGGCAGACGCCGCCCTAGTACTACAACCGTGTTTTGTGTTATGATCGCCTGCGTAGAAGATCGCAGC
>CAZIWQ010000371.1:0-6545 GCA_964542355.1 uncultured Armatimonadia bacterium | reverse complement strand
CTGCACGGATGACCGCTCGCACGTCCTCCGGCAGGTCATCGCGCGACAGCAGGTCGTGCAGGGTCATCGCTCACTCCGGTCTGGTGATCCGGGCTCAAGCCCACAGCATGTGCCCCGTGTCAAACGGGTTGACCAGGTCCTGGTGGGAGGGCATGAGCCGCACCGTGTAGCCCCAGCCTCCCGTCCCGTCGCAACTGATGGTGCCCAGGAACAGGTGGGAGTTGTCCGCCGCCGGGCCGACATACTCCATCCGACTCACCCGCGGCCCGGTGATCTGCCCCGCCGAGTCGACGTTCCCGTAGCCAAGCTGCGCCAGCACGTCACTGGGGGCGAGCGGGCCGAGGAACACACGGGCCCGGACCACAATCCGGTCCGCAAACCACGTGGTATCCTTGGCGTCGTCGGTGATCTGCACAAAGCGCACCTGCGACCACGCTTCCTTGACCCGCCGTAGCCAGGCCGCCAGCTCCCGGGCACGCTTGTAGTCGGAGGCGGCCAGCAGCAGGCTGCGGCGAGTGCCGGGCAGGTAGAACCGATCGACGTACTCGCCGACCATGCGGTTGGAGTTGAACTCCGGGCAGATCGCGCACATCGCGGTCTTCATCTTGGCCACCCACCCGTGGGGGACGCTATCGCTGGCGCGCTCGTAGAACAGCGGGATGATCTCCTGCTCGAGGAGAGTATAGAGAGCATCCGCCTCGACCTCGTCCTGTTGCCCCTCGTCGGCATAGTCCTCGCCGCGCCCGATGGCCCATCCCGTGTCCACGGTGTACGCCTCGTCCCACCAGCCATCCAGGACGCTACAGTTCAGCCCGCCGTTGGCGGTGACCTTCATGCCACTGGTGCCACTGGCCTCCATCGGGCGGCGGGGGGTGTTGAGCCACACATCGACGCCCTGCACGATGTAGCGGGCGAGATTGATGTCATAGTTCTCCAGGAAGACGACGCGGCGTTGGACCGCCGGGTCGGAGGAGAAGTGGACGACTTCGCGGATCAGGTCCTTGCCGGGCCGGTCGTTCGGGTGCGCCTTCCCGGCGAAGATGAGCTGGATGGGCCGATCACGATCGGTCAGCAGCGCCTTGAGGCGCTCCGGATGGCGCAAGATGAGGTTGGCCCGTTTGTAGGTGGCGAAGCGGCGGCCGAACCCGATCGTGAGCGCCTCCGGGTCCAGCACCTCCTCGGCCCGCGCGAGGTCGGCGGCGCCGGCCCCCCGCTGCGCGAGCTGGGCCCGGTAGCTGTGACGTGCCACCGCCACCAGGCGCTCGCGCCGGCGCTCGTGGGTCCGCCACAGCTCGGCCTCCGGGATCGTCGCCACTCGCTCCCAGATGGTCTGATCGCCGGGCTCAGTGCGCCATTCGGCCCCCAGGTAGCGGTCGAACAGAGCCGCCATGTCGTTGGAGATGAACGAGCCGACGTGGATGCCGTTGGTGACCGCCCCCACCGGCACCTCCTCCTCCGGCAGACCGGGCCACAGGCTGTTGAACATCTGCCGCGAGACCTTGCCGTGGAGCTTGCTGACCCCGTTGCGCCATGCCGACAGGTGGACGGCGAGCACCGTCATGCTGAAGACCTCGTTCGGGTCGGCCGGGTTCTCGCGCCCCAGGGCCAGGAACTGGTCGAGCGTCAGCCCGAGCTGGGGGTAGTAGCGCTTGAGGTACTTGTCCACGAGCTGTGGCGGAAAGCGGTCGTGCCCGGCCGGCACCGGCGTGTGCGTCGTGAACACGTTGCTCACCCGCGTGGCCTCGACGGCCTCCCGGAACGACAGGTTGTGCGCGATCATCTCGCGCCGCACACGCTCGATCGCGAGGAACGCGGCGTGCCCTTCGTTCATGTGATAGGCATGCGGACTGATCCCCAGGCACTCGAGAACCTGGATCCCGCCGATGCCAAGCAGGATCTCCTGCCGGATGCGCATCTCGCCGTCGCCCCCGTAGAGTTGGTAGGTGATGGCGCGATCCGTCGCGGCATTCTCCGGCGTATTGGTGTCCATCAGGTAGAGCGGGACGCGCCCGACACTCACCCGCCATACCAGGGCATGGATCACGTGGTCATCGGCGGGGATCTGGATCTGCAACTGGCAGCCGTCCGGGCCGGTTACCGGCTCCACCGGGACGTTGTGGAAGTCACTCTCGGTGTACGCCTCCTGCTGCCAGCCGTCGGCGTTGAGGTACTGGCGGAAGTACCCGACCTGATACAAGAGCCCGATGCCGCAGATCGGGACCCCCATGTCGCTGGCGCTCTTCATGTGGTCGCCGGCAAGTACCCCCAGGCCGCCCGCGTAGATGGGAAGCGCCTCGCTCAGACCGTACTCCAGGCTGAAGTAGGCAATCAGGCTGTCCGTGGCGTCCGGGTAGGTCCGGCGGAACCATGTCGTCTCCAGCTCCATGTACGCGCGGAAGCTCCCCACCACGCGCTCCAGGTGCTGCCGGAAGCTCTCGTCATCGGCCAGGCGCTGCCAGCGCTCCTGGCTCACCATCCCGAGCATGGCCACTGGATTGTGCCCGCTAAGGTCCCACAGGTCGCGATCGATCCGCCGAATCAGCTCGATGGCGTCCGGGTTCCAGGCCCACCACAGGTTGTAGGCGATCGTCCGCAGGTCCGCCAGGCTCTCCGGGAGCCGCGGACTCACTGTATATGTTCGGAACGCTTTCAATCGGCACGACCTCCCCATGATCCACAGAACGGATGGGCCAGGGCCCCGGGTGGCCACCTTCCCGGGCGGCTCGCGCGACCCCTGCCAAGCGCTCCGCATGCTTTGCTCGGCACTGTAACCTGCAACACCGGTGCCATCGGACGCCTCCGTCCGCTCCGGCGACACGGGCCACCCCGCGGCGCAGTGCTGCTGTGCGGTAACGGTTGTGTTGCACGATCGTGCACCAAGCTAGGGTTCGGCCGGAAGCAGCGCGGGCTTGAGGGGCCGCAGCCCGAGCCGCGGGACCCCGTCCCCCCGTGGCAGCATCGGCGCTGCACTCCGACGATGGCTATTCTGCGGTGGGGGACGTCGCGTGTCAAGCCGGGCGGCGGGTGTTGTCGACGGAGGGGCTGTGCTATAATCCGGTCGAGGAAACCCGGGAGCAACCCTTTGCATGGACTACCGCAGCCGGTGGCAACAACGCAGGCGGCAGGAGTCCCGGCGGCGCCTGCTATGGGTCGCCGGAGCCGTCGCTCTCGCCGTCGTGCTGTCGGCGGCGGTGTCGCGCTGCCACCGCGGCGAGCAGGCCTGGCAGCGCGATCTGCGGGCTGACAGCCCGGTGTATTTCGCGGCGACCGGCGGGACGCTCCTGTGTGCGACCCCTGACGGCACGGCGGAGGCGCTTGCCGTGGCGACGGGCCGACGCCTGTGGCCGGAGACAGTCCATCGCCCGAAGGGCTTCGGCGCCACCCCCTGCGTCGCCGACTCGCGCATCCTGTACGTGGGCGATGCGGGGGTGATCTGCGCCCTCGCCCGCGGCAGCGGGGAGCGCATCTGGGAGGTGGAGACCGGCGGCCCGATCCGCTGTCCGCCCCTGGTCGAGGGCGACGTGGCATATGTCGGCTCGGACGACGGGAACCTGTATGCCCTCGGGGTGGCGGACGGCATCGAGCGCTGGCGCTACAACGCCGGGGCACCGGTCAGCAGCGGGTGTGCACTGGCGGGCAACACACTGGTCTTCGGGACTGTGGAGGGGAAGATCGTCGGACTGAGCAAGCACACCGGTAGGCTTGCGCCATGGCGCGAGCTGTCCACCGGGATGCCGATCCATGCCCGGCCGTGTCTCGCCGATGGCGCCGTGGCCGTGGCCAACGACGCCGGACAGGTGTACCTGGTGGATCCCGCCACCGGGGCGACGGTCGCCCGGGCGACCGTCCCTTGCGGCGGCCTGGTGCGCGCAGGGCTCCTGGCCGACACTGACTCCCTGTACGTGGGCACGACGGACGGCTGGCTCGTCGCCTACGAGCTGAGGCCGCGCGATCGCGGCCGCCGGCTAGTCTCCCGATGGGTGCGAAGTGTGGGTCGCGAACTTTCGGCCGGACCTGTGCTAGATGGCAGCTACGTCTACTGCGCCAACGGCCGCGGAGACATCACAGCTATCACGAAGACCACCGGTCGATCACGCTATCGCTGGGTGTGTCCCGGGCGACCTCAGGGCTCACTGGCGGTCGCCCAGGGCCTGGTGATCACCAGCACTGCGCGAGGGCAAGTCATCGCCTTCCGGATCCCCGACCGCTAGAGGAGCGGCCGAGAAGCCGTTCTGAGGCCGCGAAGCCCCGCCAGAATGGCTCTGGAGGGCACTCCGCCGGCCGCTACGCCTCGGGGCAAAAAAAAACCCGCGCCTTCCGACAGGTGCTGTTCCCGACCACCTATCAGCTTGCAGCGGGTGCCTCTCCCAGGGTTCACGGCGGAAAAACCCCCTGGGTGAAGCGAAGTTACCCTGATCGAGCGGTTGTCAGGGGTAGTAGACGCTCGCGACCACCAAAGGTTCCACCAATATCTCTCTCAGGACTGCTCGCGGATCAGGCTGTCAACCTCGTCGCGGAAGCAGGCGCCCTCCATCGGCCCCAGCCGCGTGGCGCCCAGTGCGCCACAGGCGTTGGCGAGCCGTCCGACGTCCTCCAGCGGCAAGCCTTCCAGCAGGCCCACGACGAAGCCCGCATCGAAACAGTCGCCGGCTCCGGTGGGATCCACCGCGGCGACCTGATAGGCCGGGACCGGGAACGCCTGGTTGCCGGAGAAGACAGTGCATCCCTGTGCCCCGCGCTTCAGGGCGACCCACTGAGCACCACGCTCCAGGAGTGCACGGCAGGCCGCCTCGGCCCCCGGCACCCCGGTGAGCACTTCGGCCTCACTGGCGCTGGGGAGAACGAGGCTGGCGACGTCCAGCACCGGCTTGCATACCTGCCGCAGGGCCTCTTCGCCCCCGAGCAGCTCGGGGCGCAGATTGGGGTCAAACGCAACGCGTACGCCGGCGGCGACGGCGAGCTCGCAGGCCCGGTAGCACCGGGTCCGGAGGTGCTCGCCCGCCGAGAGGGTTGACCCGCAGAGGTGGAGCCACTTGACGCCCGCGAGCATCGCCGGCGTCGGGTCGGGCACCTGGCCCGCGGCGCTGTTGCCGATGTGGAAGATGAAGCGCCGGCTGCCATCGCCGAAGTAGGTCACGAAGGCCACTCCGGTCGCCAGCCCGGCCACCCGGGGCACTGCGGTGGTGTCGACCCCGTCTGCCTCGAACCGCGCGACAAGGCAGTCGCCGAAGCCGTCCTCGCCACAGGCGCCGATGAACCCCACGCGGTGGCCGAGCCGCGCGGCCTGGTCGGCGAAGATCGCGGGCGCGCCACTGGGGAACGGCCCGACGAAGTCCCCGGCCCGGTCCAGGGGCACATCCACCTCCTTGCGCATCACCTCCACGATCAACTCGCCGATGGATACGATCTCGTTACGTGCCATGAGGGATACCTCCGTGCTGGGGGGGGTAAGGTCGGGCTCGAAGGGCGGCCGGCAATCTGTCCCGGGGCTGCGGCCGGATGGCCGCACCCCGCAGTGCAAGTGCGGTTTCGCCGCGGGCACCGGCGTGGCCTCCCCGTCGCCTCGGCTCCTCTTGTGTGTGGCACGCGAACTGATGTAGAATCACTGGCAGCGTCGCGGAGGAATGGTGGGCTGGCGAGTCGGACGCTCAGAATCGCCCGGCCTGTGGCGTGCCGGGTTCCAGGGACGCGGCCTGAGCGGCAGAGCATGCCGGACCCGCATGAGTGCCTGCCCGCGGCACGGCGACGCGAGGAACTGCACGGCCCACAGGCGTGTTTGAACCATTACGCTGCAGCCGATGTCTAACAAGTGGTGAATTCTGAGTGATGTATCAACGCAAGCAGGTGTGGCTTGTGCTGGCGTGTGCCGCGGCAATCGTGGGCGCCGGCGCGACGCAGTGCATGGGCGCGAAGCCGTCCGCGGCGCGACCGTCGGCCGCGGTGAGCGGTTCCGTAGTGCCGCGCCTTGCGCCGGCCACCACAGCTCCCCGGCCCCAGGCCGCCAGTGGCCCCGCGGGCCGCGCCGTGACCGCCGGGAGCCCGGCAGCCCGGCCCTCCCCGGCGGCACCGCACGTCGCACTCCCGGCCATCACCAACCTGCCCGCAATCCCCGTCCCGGCCCCGGTGGCACGTCTCATTACAACGCCGCGCGCGCGGCTTGTGCTGCGCCCCCGCGTCTCCGACCCGCGCCGGATCGTCGAGCAGTCGGGGCGGATGGGATGCAGCTTCAGCTTGCGCTCGATCGCCGCGGGCATTGTGGAGTTCCTGCTACCCACGAACGGGCTGTTCCACCGGGGCGACCCGGTGTTCCGGCTGTATGACGCCGCGATCCTGGCCGATCTGACAGCGGCCGAGCAGGCGATGCGCGGCTATGATGTGCAGCCGCTGCTGATTGCCGCGGCACCGCGCGGTCTGACCCTGTCGCGCTCGGCGGTGATGGGTCCGGCGAACGTGCCGCTGGCGCCGCCGGCCGCGAACTTCCCCTCGGCGGTGCGCAGGCCGGGTACTCCGCTGTTGCAGGCCCCGGCGGCAGCGCCCACGCCCCG